>JAPKAI010000056.1 GCA_028825335.1 Gammaproteobacteria bacterium
TCACCGAACGACCGAATAGCGTCATGGCGGTCGATGCAATAACCGGGCGAGTCTTCTGGAAGTATCGCCACGTTCCTGCTGAGAATGCCTTGATTTGTTGTGGAGCAAATAATCGCGGTGTTGCCGTATTAGATGACAAGGTATTCATGGGCACGCTAGATGCGCGTCTCGTTGCACTGGACAGAGTAACAGGCAGCGCACTATGGGATGTAGAGGTGGGTGATGTCGATCTCGCCTATTCAGTAACCATGGCGCCGCTAGTGGTAAAAGACAAAGTCATCGTCGGCGTAGGCGGGGGTGAGTTCGGCATTCGCGGATACGTTGCAGCCTACGACGCTGAAACCGGCGAAGAGGCCTGGAAGACCTACACGATCCCTGGCCCTGGTGAGCCGAACCATGACAGCTGGGAAGGAGACGACTGGCAGCACGGAGGCGCACCGGTGTGGATTACCGGTTCTTTCGATGCTGAATTGAATCTTACATATTGGGGTGTCGGTAATCCCGGGCCAGATTGGAACGCGGGCCAGCGCCCCGGTGATAATCTCTATTCTGATTCGGTGATCGCCTTGGATGCTGATACCGGCGAATTGAAATGGCATTTCCAATTCACGCCGAACGACGCCTACGACTATGATGCGGTGCAGGTGCCGGTACTGGCTGATATTGTCTGGCGCGGCACACCAAGCAAGATCATGATGTGGGCAAATCGGAACGGCTATTTCTATGTGTTAGATAGAGTGACGGGCGAGTTTCTCGAAGGCAAGCCCTATGTAACGGTGAACTGGTCTAGCGGGCTCGATGAGAACGGACGACCGATTCCAACACCACAACCCGAAGGTATGCCTACCTTCCCTGGAAATCAGGGTGGTACAAATTGGTACCCCCCATCATTTAGCCCCAGAACGGGCCTCTTCTATTTCAGTGCGTGGCAGGACTATGCAACGATCTACGCTCCGGAAGAGTCGGAATACGAGCCGGGAAGGGCGTTCCTAGGCGGGGGATTTTCAGTGCTAGCACCGGCGCCTGGAGCCCCGACTATTGGCATCGGCAGAACTAATCCTATTAACAATTGGACCAACGAAGTTGGCTTCGCTTCATTGAAGGCGATGGATCCGCAGACCGGTGAGGAGGTCTGGTCCTATGATCAGTTCGATGTGAGTGACAGTGGCATGCTAACGACCGCGTCAGATTTATTGTTCACTGGCGGGCGCGAAGGCTATTTTCATGCAATCGATGCGCGTAACGGCGATTTGCTGTGGAACGTCAGCCTGGGCGGCCAGATCGTTATGGCACCGGTGACTTTTAGCGTCGATGGGGTTCAGTATGTCTCTGTGATTTCGGGACATGCACTATCTACATTTGCATTGCCCAACTAGGAATCTCGTAGTCGCGCAGTAGGTGCTTCCTCTTAAACTGTACGGGTATTCTGATACAATATGAAAAAATGTCGAGCACTCGCAAGTAATTCATCTACGATTGACTGCAAAGCCCTTTAGATTCGGCATGAACAGCTAAAAAATCGTGGCTCGGAAGCTGATTTCTTGATAGCTTTAGTCGGCTAAATTCAGTTTTATCAATCTTGGTGCTGGCCTAGCCGCGGCTAAAAGCGGATGGAATGGTTTGGTGCGAAGCACTACATAAATAGAGAGACAACTATGCAAACTCCAACTTTGAAGAGATCCAAACTTACCTGGCGCGCTTGCGCCACCGCCACCGCGGGTCTGTTGCTGTGTTCTTCAAGTTTTCTAAATGCTCAGGATATTCCTTTGTTCAATGAGGATCCGAGTGAGTGGTACACATTGGGTGGCGACTTTGGGCATACACGCTATACGCCTGCAGCTGAGATCACGCCGGAAAATTTCACAGACCTAGAAGTTGTTTGGGAATGGGACGGTGCCAGCTTCGGTGCTATTAGTGGACGTTCCACACCCTCACTGATCAATGGCAAACTCATTACCGTAGCGGGCAATAAGCGCTACGTTGTCGCCTTAGATCCTAAATCAGGCGAAACGCTCTGGTCTTATCGCGAGCCGGACACACCGCGTGCCTCTTACTCAATGCGAGGCGACTACGGTAAGGGCGTTGGCTATGCCAATATCGATGGCAAAGACATTGTCTATATTGTCTCTCCAGGTTTTTTCTTGACAGCGCTGGATGCTGATACAGGTATTCCACTTGAGGGTTTCGGAAATCCAGTACCCATCGATGGGTTTCCACAGACTGGAATCGTCGATCTGTTGGCGGACTTGGGTCATCCCTATGACCCCTATGAAGGTATCCCCTTAGAGACAGGCTATATTACGTCCTCTTCACCACCGATCGTGGTTAATGAGACTATCATTGTTGGTAACTCTGCAGAGCAGGGCTATCACCAGGCGCGTATCGAAAACGTACCGGGCGATATCCTAGCCTATGATGCACGCACGGGTGACTTCAAATGGAAATTCAACGTCATTCCTAAGCCGGGCGAGTACGGTCACGAAACCTGGGAAAACGATGCGTGGGAGTGGACTGGTGATGTCTCTTCTTGGGCTCCACTTTCTGCCGACCCAATTAACAATCTGGTTTATATCCCAACTAACAGCGCAACTATTGATTACTACGGCGGTTTTCGTCCGGGTGACAACCTGTACGGTGCTTCTCTCATAGCGTTAGATACGCGAACTGGTGAACGTGCTTGGCATTTCCAGATGGTAAAGCATGAAATTTGGAACTTCGACAATCCAACTGCACCGGTTCTTCTTGATCTAAATGTGCCAGGTCAGGGACTAGTGCCGGCAGTTATGCAGGCAACGAAGCAGTCATGGGTCTATGCCTTCAATCGAATAACCGGTGAGCCAATCTGGCCAATCGTAGATCGTCCCGTGCCTCCATCAATCGTGCCAGGCGAGGTGCTTTCGCCTACTCAGCCTCATGTAACACGTCCAGCAGCCTACGATATGCAGGGAATTACCGAAGACGATCTGATCGACTTCACTCCAGCACTGCGAGCTGAGGCCTTGGAGGTAATGGAAGAATATGTAATGGGGCCTTTGTTTAATCCACCCATTCATGCTGACAATGCAATGGGCAAATATGCCGCGATGAACTGTCCTGGCGGCGCCGGTGGCGCAAATATCACCGCACCGGCTGTAGCAGATCCCGAGACAGGCAAGATGTATATTTCTTCGCACAAGGCTTGTTTTGCTCTACGACTGATACCGGGCGAAGAGTCCGATCTGTTGTTCCCGAACTCCACAGGTATTAACACTGCGCGTTATGCAAACGGTGTGCGCGGCGCGACAGCAAGACCTCCACGCTTAAGTTCAGGTATCCCAATCGTGAAGCCGCCGTATAGCCGAATTACAGCTATCGATATGAACAGTGGCGATCACGCTTGGATGATTCCTACGGGAGAAACACCTGATCGTATCGCTAACCATCCTGCGCTCTCGGGCGTAGATGTAGGCAATACTGGAACAGGTGCGTTGGTGCCAATGGTCGTAACCAAGAATATGTTGGTTTATTCAGACCAAGCCGGTGACGGCACGCCAATGCTCTACGCTATCGACAAGGATAGTGGTGACATCATGGCTCAGATGGAGGCGCCAGGCAGAAGTAGCTATGGCATGAGCTCTTGGGTACACGATGGCCATCAGTATATCTTGTTGCAAACTAGTTCTTCACTGACGGCGATGGCTCTGCCAGGCGCAGCGGACGAAGCTGGAGGCGCTCACTAAGCGTTAAATAAGAAATCGCTTAGAGAGAAGAAGTAAAAAGATAGAGAAACTGAGAAGCCGGATTGATACCAACTCATTCCGGCTTTTTTGTGTCTGAATTTATTTCGCGACATCAGGCAATGAAACCTGCAGGTAATATTGTGTTCAGTGCGAAACGGTTATGTTTGATCGCTCCGAAGGATTTCCGCATTTGCTAGGCGTTATGGTAAGCCAGTTGCAGCCACCATTTGAATCCCGTCCTGCATGTCGTGGCTATGTGAGTGATAAGAAAGCGGAGGTTGAAATTCCTGAAGGGATGAAGCAATACGAGGCTGGCATTAATTAACGGTAGCAATTTTTACAATTCATTTATAAAAACTCGTCGATGCCTATCAGTATCGCAGCCAACGCTAACACCCAGCAGAGGCAGGCTAGTGCATCGATGAAACTATAGCGTAGTCGCTCGATTCCGCTGACGCCTACCAGTGCGGGAATAATGCTGCGGATTGCAGGAATGAAGCGTCCGATGAAGATGGCGACGTTGCCGTAGCGGCGGATGAGACCTTCCGCCTTCGCCACATTGGCCTGATATTTCTTGATCATGCCGATTTGATGAAATCTCGGCCCTAAAGACCGCCCAAAATAGTAGCCTGCATGATCGCCTAGCAGCGCCCCAAAAAAAGCGAGAGGTAACAACACCTCGAGTCCAGCAATGCCATTGTTATAGAGAGTGGCGCTCACCAACAATAATAGAACGCCTGATATGACTAGGCCCATTCCGACGCACGATTCTGCAAAAGCGAGTAGGGGCACGAGAGCGATAGCGTAGTCGCGATTGCTATCTAGCCAATCTAGTATGAATGATTCGATGTTTCGCTCCTTTATTAGCAGCTTGGAAAAAATGCGCCTTACCAATAGTTTCCTATGAGAAGCAATGCGCGAATTATGGTTGAATAGATGACTTGCTCATCTTCAAACAATAAAAGAAGGGGCAGAACTGAATTCAGTGCTGCCCCTTTGCTGTTGCTAGAAGAGAGTTGTAGCGTTATTGATTAGTCTCTAGTACCGATAACTTTGCATCTAGCTCTTCGCTTAAATCACCACTAAAACTTGCGGCATAAGCTGTATTACCGTCCATCTGCAATTTCAACCAAGCAAAGGTAAAGCGCGCTTGATTTGCTAATTCGCTGCCACCATTCGTCGGCAAATTGTGCGTTCCTTTGGCAAATTCCACATAGGCTTTGTTGGTGCTGTCTGCAATAGAATCATACAGAGCACGGGCATGGCCAGCTGGGGGCGCTACGGTGTCCTCGCTGCTGGCAAAAATTAGAGTTGGAACGGTTAATCCGCTGTAGTCACCGTCGAATGACTGGCCAAGTTCACAGCAGTAGGGCATTAGTGGTATCACAGCTTTGATCTCGCTGCCTAGTTCCTGCGCCGCGGCTAATGCTGCGCCGCCACCTAGGGAGTGTCCCATTATTGCGAGCTTAGTCGTGTCGACTTTTCCGTTTATTGGGCTTTCGCTGTTGTTGATCTCACCCTTTAAGAATGCGACGGCGGCGATATGCGCTTCTTTTCTAGGCTGGAATGTATCGCGTGGATCGTTGGTATCGATAGTCATCACTACTATGCCCAGAGAGGCGAGAGCGGGTCCCCACCAGTCATAGATTTCCTGAGTAGCGGTATAGCCCGGAACTAGCACAACGGCGCTAGAAGGCGCGGCAAAGCTGAGCGTTAGTGGATAAAAAATAGTAGCCGAAGCAAACTCATCAACATTGACAGTAGGTTCGTAGGTCCTGACCTCATATAAAGCCGCGTCAAACTCGTTACCGATAGCTCGGGCGATTTCGCGACCCTGCGGACGGTAGCGTCCTGGCTCATCGGCATCCTGAGCGCTTGCCGGTGCCATAGCGGCGAGTGCGAACGAAAGGGCAGTTAAAAGGGTGAACATCAGCTTGGTTGTTAGATTTAGAGATTTCATTGTTATTTTCCTTGTCATACTAAAAGGGCATTCTTAAATGATCAGGCTTGTTTGCTTCAATGGTCAAAAATCCGTGATTCTGGGGTCTTCGAGCACTCATACGACGGCAGGTTCTCGAAACTGAGTAATGAATATAGCAAAGGCCGCAGGCCGAAGAAATGGCCTTTGGCGTAAACTCAGAGCTTATTCTTGTCCATATTGTCCTTTCTCTTCTCTTGCCGCCGCATGGAGAGCCATGAATCTGCGCTATGGGGTCCTGGTCCGTAGGCAAAAATCACTATAAAGGCGGTAAAGTACATGGCTGCCAGTTCGCCGTTGTTAAGCGTCGGAAACCACGCCAAATGGGCTGTCAGATAGGCCATAAGCATGATGAAGGTGGCGAGAAGAGCGGCGAGGTGGGTCCACATGCCGATTAATATGAGCAGGCCACCAAAGAATTCCACGACGCCGGCTATAAATAGGGCGTTGATATCCATCGGTATTGGCATGGAGAGCAATTCCGCGATATTGATCGATGTCATGCCACCGCCCATAAAGGGCTGTGGATTTTCACCGAACAGTTTGCCGTAGCCATGGGTCATAAACATAGCAGCGCTAAGCACCCGAAAAAGGGTCCAAGTCCATTCTTTGGAGTTCTGTGCGACTCCTTCGAAGAGAGAGTTGATCTTGCCAAGCATAGGCGCAGCCTCTTTAATAATGGGTGCTCAGTAAAAGCTTTCGTGTTCGAATCTTGTTTCAAGCGTTGGCAAATTGCAATAACCTTCATCTCCGGTGTGTACGATAGTGGGCCTAGAGGGCCACTAATAGTTAATAGCTTAAGGAATCTCCCTGCTGTTTGGCTATTCACTCAGGCAAGCTCCAAGGGCTAGCGAATTTCAATTTTTCGGTCGTTACTGTCAAGTCTTGTTAAGCTGGTAGACGATTAGCGTCCCCATGTATTTTTGAGACAGGACTAGGTAAGGGTTTAGAGACAGACGATGAGCGGCAAGATACTGATAATCAAGACAGGAAATACCATACTAAGTTTGCTGGAGGAGAACGAAGACTTCGAGGATTGGTTTATCCGCGGAACGGGTTTGGACTCAAACCGTTTTATTTGCTGTGCGGTCGACAAGGGCGAGTACTTGCCAGCGATAGATGATGTCGTCGCCGCAATCGTTACTGGTTCGCCTGCCTATGTCACCGATCTTGCTCCCTGGAATGAAATTGCTGCCGATTATTTGCGACTCCTTCACGAGCGGCAGAAACCTATCTTGGGTGTTTGTTATGGGCATCAATTATTGGCGTGGGCCTTTGGCGGTGTAGTCGGATTTCACCCCAACGGTCGAGAAATCGGAACCATCGATGTGGAGCTTACTCAAGAGGCTGCGAGCGATGTACTGTTTGCCAAAATGCCGACGCAATTCAGCGCACAGGCCTCACATCAGCAGTCAGTCTTATCCTTGCCGGATGAGGCGGTGCTTCTCGCAAAGAATAGCTTCGACGCACATCATGCATTCCGCTTGGGTTCATCGACCTGGGGAGTACAGTTTCATCCTGAATTTAGCGCGCATGTAATGAGCATCTATATCCGCGAGCGCAGGGATGACATCGTTAGGGAGGGTCTCAATGTGGAGGAATTGCTCGCTAGAGTGGACGCTACGCCAGTCTCTGTGAGTTTGCTGCAGAAATTTTCTGGGCTACTCAACAATGTGCAGTAAAAATAGTGGGTGAGTGCCCAGGCGCTAGTCCGCAGACTCCGCATATTCTTCATTCACGACTTCAGTGATTCGTTCTGCCGTGGGCTGTCGGAGTAGCCTGCCATTAATAAATACGGCGGGTGTTGAAAGCACGCCAGACGAGTTGCCACCACGTTGGTCGTTGCGAACCTTCTGCACTACTTGGTCGGATTCGACATCGGCATGGAGACGATCGAGATCTAGGTTTAACTCCAGCGCATAGCTATCGAACTCACCTTCTACATTTGAAAGGCCGGACCAAATGGCTTGCATGGCATACAGGTAGTCATGCATTTCCCAGAATTGTCCCTGGTTTCCAGCGGCTTCGGCATACAGAGAAGCGGTCCAGGAATTGGGATGTGCGGCAGTAATAGGGAAGTGCCTAAAGACTAGGTGTGCCTTATCACGCAAATCGGGCCAGATTCGCGTCATCGTATCGTTTTCGGTGGCACAGGCCGGACACTGAAAGTCTGCATACACAACAATGCTTACGGGTGTGGCGGCTGTCCCTTTAACGTGATCGTTGTCGGCGATTTCAACAGTGGAATAGGTAGGACCCTGACTTAGGAGCGTGTAGAGAGTTAGAAATACAAGAACCGGAGCCACTATGTACATGGCTACTTTCATCATTAGTTTGCGGGTTTGATCTCTGCCATTAGCTGCATGTTCTTTCGCTTCTTTGCGCTTTTTCTGTTCTTCTCTTTTGCTCATTTATCAATGCTACCTTGTCTGGAATGGGGTGCTTACGGCCCCTACTATAACGTCTGGACGCAGTGAGTCAAACAAGATTAGACACAAGTGTGGTAAGGGTTGAGGGCCGTGGATTCAGTCAATTAGAGTAGAAAGGCGTAACCAATTTTATAGCCAATGCGGATACCCTAATCCTGATGCATGCCAATCTAGCCTTCATTTTTGGCGAAGTCGGTAATCCAGTGCACGACAGTCTCGAACACGCCGAGCCAGATATTGCCGGTGATCATATAGACGATGCCACTATGGACTAGCGCGTGGGCTGTTAGCCAGTAGTGTCAGACTGGAAATAGGCTGTGTTCTTTATCGTGAATTTTGTCATTGCGATTTTTGCCATTACCTCTGGTTGCAGCACGAAGTCTGCAAGAGCGTTGCCAAAAATCAACATGAGAATATTTTCAAAAAACAGCATTTACTACCTCGGTCTACGAACTTGTGGCTAAGCTACTAAGCAGGCTGCCTAAATTAGCGATACTTGATCATAAGCATATTCGGTACCAAGCAAGCCTATTCGATAGCCAATGTTCTAGCTGATTCACACTATAGCTTCGATGTTGCCTATAAATTTACCTATGAGGCTTAATTCTTTCCGTAAGGCTATGAAATATAATAATTTTGTAAAAAAACGACGCTGCACATGAGGTAACTAAATACCCTAAAGTGCGAAAAGCTGACCAAATTTGGGACCTTGTGAAGCCAGATAAACCATCCTGGGCCTCGTGAGAAAAGCTATGAATAGCCAAGCTAACAGTGGAGCGTACCAAGGTTCAAAAAGGAGGGATTACAAAGTAGGGCCCTAGAAGAGGAGAGTCTAAAACAATACGGTGAGGCATTCGCCACGCAGGGGTTGGGAGGGCAGTGCGGTTATTAAAAATCGTAGCGACATATTTGTCCTCTCAGGATCATTTTTTCGCTACGGCGCTAACTGTAGAAACTATCTCGCCTGCACCGAGTCGTGAAGTGATAGTTGCTCCTACTTTTACATCATCAGTGGATCGAATTACTTTGGAGGAACTATCAACAGTGATGCTATACCCTCTGGCGAGGGTGCTTAGCGGGCTAACAGAATTCAAACTGCGGCTCAGTGTCTGCAGGCTCGATCGGTGCGAGGCTAATACTGAGCGCAGCGACTGATCCAGCCTGCCGCGACCCGCGGCAAGGCGTATTTTATTACGTTCAAGCAACTGCTTCGGTGAATTGGCCGAGAGAGTGCGTTGCATCTGCGTTAGTTCAATTCTTTGCGTTGCGATATTACTGCTCATGGCTCTGCGTAGGCGAATATCGAGTCGGTCCAGATTCTGCGTCTGTTCCTGCAGGCGACGATCGGGGTGTTTTAGCTGTTTCGCTATCCAAGTTAGCTGTTGCCGGCCCTGCTTGATCGCCAAGCTGATAGCACTTTTGAACTGCGCGCTAGTGGAAAGCAGCAGCTCAAAATAATCCTCCTGATTGGGGCTTAGTTGTTCGGCAGCAGCGGAAGGCGTAGGCGCCCTCAGATCCGCTACAAAGTCTGCAATAGTGAAGTCTACTTCGTGACCGACTGCACTGCAGATTGGCAGTTCACTTGCAAAAATTGCCCTAGCCAGGCGTTCCTCGTTGAACGCCTGCAAGTCTTCTAAGGAACCACCGCCGCGACCGACGATCAAAGCCTGTAGCCCTAATTTTTCGGCAAGCGTGTTTGCCCGTTCGATGGCGCGCACGATCTCATCGGCAGCACCTGCACCTTGAACGACTGCAGGGAGCAGGGTGATTCTAGTTGCCGGGAAGCGCCTTGCGAAAACACTGAGTATGTCTTGCACCGCAGCGCCTGTTGCCGAGGTGATTACGCCAATGTGTTGATAGTGGTTTTGCATCTCCTGCTTGTTCTCGTCAGCGAAAAGACCTTCGTCGTGCAGTTTGCGCTTTAATTGCTCGAAGGCACGCTGCAATGCGCCATCGCCTGCTTCCTCCATGCCATCGAGGATGAGCTGATAGTCGCCGCGACCTTCATAGATGCTAAGGCGGCCCCGCACGATGATCTGTTTGCCGTTTTCCGGCTTAAAGAGAACCATGCGATTGCGATTTACAAACATCGCGCAGCGAATCTGTGAGGATTTATCTTTAAGAGTCAGATACCAGTGCCCGGAGGAGGGCACGGCGAGATTCGAGATTTCACCCTCTACGATGACAGCGGGAAAGTTACTTTCCAGCAGCGAGCGCGCCATACTATTGAGGCTGCTCACGGAGAGTATATTTTCAGTGTGGTCTCTGTCGTAGGGTTTTTTGTCGCGCTGGGAGTAAGGCATGCAGGCATACTACCTTAGGCTTATAGAATTCGGTAGCTACGAGCATACCTACCTGGCGGGCGTTCTTAAAGGAGGAAAATAGAGAAGCGCAGAGAAATCGCTGTCTCTAACAATTGGGCTTGGTTTGGATAGGTCTCTATTGGCGATTTAGGAAATATTTCTGGAAAGTATCGCAGCTACAGTCACGTTAGCGCTGACATTTGCTGCAGTAATAAACATATCTACAATCAAGTCGATGGCGATAAGAATGCCAATACCCTGTACTGGCAATCCGAGAGAGATGTAGACCGGCGTCATAATGAGTAGCCCGCCGCTGGGAATCGCAGGGGAGTAGAAGCTGAATAGCCCTATGGCAGCGGCGATAATAAATTGCTCATAAGTTGTCAGATCAATTCCATACAGACTCGCTACAAAATAGGTGCCGGCGGTTCTGCCGATCGGTGACGCGAATTTAAAAAGCGTTACTGCGATAGGCAATACTACGCCCGACACCTTGTTGGAGATTCCTAGGGCTTCGGTTGCTGTGAAGCAGGCAGGCAGGGCGGCAAGTGAAGAGCGCGTGCTGAAACCGATAATCTGCGCCGGAGCTAACGCGCGGGCAAAATCGCGCAGCCTAATTCCACCTATATAGGTGGCGAGTGGGTACAGTGCCAGAGTGAAGATTGTGATTAGCGCGCACACAATAACAATGAATGAACCCAGAACGCTAATCGCAGAAACGCCGAGTGTCGCAGCGAGTGGAAACACCAGTGCAAAGATGCCTATGGGTGCGAGCATTATTATCCAGGCGATTAACACAAACATTGTTTCTTTGATGGCTGCGAAGAAGCCCACGATATGAGCTCGCTGCTCGTTTCCAATCTTTAATAATGCCGCTGAAAATAGACCGGTAAAGATCATCAGTGACAGCACTGCATTGTCGGCAGCTGCCCGGATGGGATTGGTCGGTATGAGTGCAACTAGCCAGTCGCGAAAGGGAGGCAATTCACTGCTGCCTACATTTTTCGTTGCTGTGCTCTCTAGTAGTCTAAGACTTGCTTCAGGATCGACACTTAGCATTGCAACTAACGGCGGGGCGACTAGGAAGGCGAAGAGGCTGGAAGCAACTATCATGGATATGAACAAGGCCATGGTCTTGCCGCCGAGCTGTGCGACTATGCCGGTATTTCCTTGACCGGCTATAGCGGTAATCATGAGTGCCATTAAGAGTGGTATCACGGTCATGCGAATGGCATTCACCCACAGCGTTCCTATGGGCTCTATCATCGATGGTATCTTTGATGCCGAGCTTGCATCGAGAAGTGAAAAACCAATGCCACCTATTAGACCAAGCGCGAGTCCAAGGAGTATGCGGGCGGAGGAGCTCATGGCTGTTTCTCTTGCGTCATCTGGCTTGTGTATGAGTCTGCATGGTACTGCGTTCTGTGCACGTGCAATCAACAACATAGCATTCGACTTGAGGCTAAGCAATTTCCAGCGAAGAGCTTTGATTGCAGCGGTTCCAGCACTTTGATACCTTCTATCGCCAAGATGGGCTATTCCCTAGAATAGCCACAGCACTCAGGACAAGACATGAGCAAAAATACCGACAATGGGTGTAGTTCCAAAAAGAAAGATCGGGTGGCAAAACCGATTAGTCGGCGTACCGTGTTTAAAATGGGCTTAGCGACTGGAATCGCGATGCCCATGTCGGCCTTAGGGCAGTCACCCAGCCGCCTTAGACCACAACCTGGGGATCAATTGGTGTTTGAGGAAGGACCCAATCAGGACGCTTTGGTACGCCCAGAACTTCTTGAATTGGAAGCCAGACCCTTGTCTGCCCTCGCTCGCGACCCAGCGACAGAGGTGCTGCGAGATGGTTCTAGGCTGAATCGTATGATGATCATGCGTATCGATCCTGAATTGATGAGTGCGCGCTATCAGGCGAATGCTGCTGAGGGTGTGATAGCCTATTCTGCTGTGTGCACGCACACCGGTTGCGATGTAACTAACTGGGATGAAGGGCAGTTACGCATGGCCTGTCCCTGTCACGAATCTCAATTCGATATTTACGATGGTGCTAAAGTGGTAGGCGGCCCAGCGCCTAGGCCGCTCGCCATGTTGCCGCTTGAGGTGGTTGATGGCATCGTAATGGTTGCCGCCGGTTTTCGAGGCCGGGTTGGGTTTACGCAGCAATTTTAATCCGTACTAGTTTGATGCCAATTCTGGCACGCTGTAGTTAGAAGAAACAGCTAGAAGAAACAATAAGAGGTTTAAGCATTATGATTCGCTCCAGTATTTTTCTGTATTGTTCACTAGTCTCCAGTCTCCTTTTTGCACAGGATCTGCCGCCGTACAATCCCGTCACTGCAGAGCGCCTTCTCAACCCAGAGGAGAGCAATTGGCTGATGTATCGTGGCAGTTACGATTCTCACGGCTTTAGCAGTCTCGACCAAATCAACACCGAGAATGTCGATGGCCTTGTCCCGATATGGAGTTTCTCAACCGGTCTAAGAGAAGGGCATCAGGCGCCGCCTATCGTGAACGATGGTTACATGTACGTGACCACGCCACAGAATCATATTCTCGCTATCAACGCTCGCACGGGCGATCTAATTTGGCGCTATGTCCGCTATCTGCCCGATGATTTACAACAGTTCCATCCGACGAATCGTGGCGTTGCGCTATATGGCGATCGTGTCTACATGGCAACGGTAGATTCATTTTTAGTTTCGCTTGATGCGTTAACAGGCGAGCTAATCTGGGAGGTTGCCGTCGAGGACTACTATAGCGGTTATTATATGACCATGGCCCCGCTCATAGCCGATGGCAAAGTTATGGTGGGAGTGTCCGGTGGAGAGCTTGGCATTCGTGGTTTCGTTGCTGCTTACGATGTAATGTCTGGCGAAGAGGCATGGAAGACGTACACGATTCCCGCTCCTGGTGAGCCGGGTTCTGAATCCTGGCCAGGAGATACCTGGGAGACTGGCGGGGTGCCGGTGTGGCTAACGGGTTCCTTCGATCCCGATTTAAACCTCGCCTACTGGGGTACCGGCAACGGTGGTCCTTGGATGGGCGATACGCGACCGGGTGACAACCTCTATTCTTCTTCTGTCATTGCCTTGGACGTAACGACAGGCGAGCTCAAGAATCACCATCAATATCACTGGAATGACTCATGGGACTGGGATGAGGTCTCCGCGCCAATACTAATCGATTTCGAGCGCGATGGTCGTAGCGTAAACGGCATGGTTCATGCGGGTCGTAATGGTTATCTTTGGTATCTCGAGCGCGAGGCCGATGCGATTAACTTCGTCGATGCGAATCCCTACGTCTATCAAGACGTCTTTACCAGCATCGACCCGGTTACCGGGCGGCCCGAGTACGATATGACTAAGAAGCCGGGCACGGGCTATGAGGCGAGTTTCTGCCCATCACTTTGGGGTGGCAAGGATTGGCCTCCTGCCGCCTTCGATCCAAAGTCGCGATTGATGTTCATTCCCGCGAACGACAATGTCTGCTCCACCATGGTCGGAGAAGAGGTTCAATATAGCCCCGGTCGATCTTATATGGGCCGTGGCACTTCCGAGAATGGTGGCTTTTTTGTGCGACCTGGCACCGATCACATCGGTGAGCTACAAGCCTGGAACGTAGATACAGGTGAGCGAGCATGGACGACAACTTTCGAGAGTCAGAACTGGGGCCCAGTGTTGGCTACCGCGGGCGACCTCGTTTTCATGGGCGGCACAAACGATCGGTACTTTCGTGCCTTCGATTCGAGGACGGGTGAGATTCTCTGGCAGCAACGCACAAATTCCGGTATCACCGGAGTGCCGGTTACCTATACCTTAGATGGTAAGCAATATGTCGCCGTTCAATCCGGTTGGGGAGTTGATGCTCAGCGCGAACAGAACTTGCTCAATATGGCTAAAGGCGAAAGCCACTATGTACCTCAGGGTGGTGTAATTTGGGTTTTTGCGCTACCCGACTAAGTTATGAAACGCAGTCGATTGTTACGAAGATGGTAGGCCGAATGACACTAAATAAGCTATTCAGGAAGAGAAGATGAACAACATCAACGCCATAGAAAATCTGGTCGAAAAGTTTGAGCAGAAGAAGATGACACGAAGAGAGCTAGTGGCATCCTTACTTGTTGCCACTGCTGCATCGACCGTGCCTTCAGTTTCCGCACAGACGGCAGCACCCGTCGCTATCGGCAGATCGATGAACCATGTTTCGCTCTCGGTGAATGACGTGAGCCGCTCAGCCGACTTCTACAATCGTGTTTTGGGTATGGAAATTATCTCGCGGCCAGCGAATGGTGGTTTGAATATGGGTCTAGGTAACGAGAGTTTTCTGGGTCTGTATAACCTTCCAAACCCCGGGAGCATGCATCATATGTGTATCGGTGTTGATGATTACAATCCTGATGCCCTAGCGGAGAAGTTACTGGATCACGACATAGACGCAAATGTTAATCGTGATGCCGCGAACCGAACCAGTGGGGGTGATCAGCTGTATTTTAACGATCCGGATGGCATCCTAGTTCAGTTAGCGCAACACGGCTATTTGGGATAGCACAGTTTCTAGACCTCAGTAGTCCGGGGCCACAAGCCATTTCTGCTCGGTGGCCAAGGGCGCGCTAAGCGTCAAGAGGAAATCCTCGAGCTGAATTCTTTCTACTATGCGTAAACCAAGAGGCTTCGCTTCGTTGTGACTAAGCATGGAGCTTGGTGCATCGTTGTAATGATTTACTACCTGGGCGAGATCCGTCATTTGCCCGCCATGCATGTAGGGCGCTGTTTCAGAAATGTTTCTGAGGGTGGGAGTCTTCATCGCGCCAACTAAGTCGTTAGCATCGCGCGCGAATCGCAGCTCAATACATTCTTGAGAAGAGGCATCACTGAACTTGCCTAGGCAATTAAAAGAATCCTCTTGAGAAATTCGTACTCCATCGTATCGACCCATGGATGGCATTTGGCCGCCCACTGCCAGCACACCTGTGTTATGAAACTCGTGATTGGTGAACAGGGGGCCATTGTGACAAGTAACACACTGGCCTTTTCCGATGAATAACTTCAGACCGGATTTCTCCGAATTGTTTAGAGCGTTGTCATCATCCGAACCCGCTGCTACTTGTGCGGCGTAGTCATCGAAGCGAGTACCCCCGGGTAGTATTTTACGCTCGTAGGCTGCAATTGCTTTGCCTAGGTTCGCAAAGAATTGAGAGATGTCCGTCTGTGTTTCGCGCTCGAGTGTATTCCAGTTTGACTGCTGCTGAGCATCACCCTGGGGCGTACCAGTTTCTGGCAACATCGCGGGCAAGCTTAGTGGCCCGAATACATTCTCATACATGTCTCGATAGACAGTATCGCTGGAAATAAGGCGCAGCAGCTGCACCCTATCGGTTGCGTGCTCATGCTTCGCTTCCAAAGGCGCGAGGGCCTGTGCCCACTGGCTATCTTTCCTTCCGTCCCAATAAAACCAAGGGCTATAGGAGAGCCCAACTAGGCTGGGCGTATGCATCGGTCCGATGCCGACTCCAACTGCGAGGGCTAGTCCATCGGTAAACATTAATTCAGGTTTGTGGCAGGTCGCGCAGGCAACCTGTGTATTGCTGCTGAGGCGAGTGTCGAAGTAGAGGCGATGACCAAATTCCGCTGCCGCAGGATCGTCAGCTACTAGATTGCTAGGATCTAGCGGTAACGGTGGAAGGGAGTCCAGAGATAACGAAGCGATTAATCTGAGCTCTTCCTCGCTCCAATCCGGTACGCCAGGAATAGACAAGTAGTTCCAGCCAACAACAGCGATCAGCGCGATACTAGCGAGTAGTGGCAGCAGCAGATCCTTCTTCATTGTAGGTCGAAATCGATAATAGCAGTGTCTTCAACACCGTTGAGTTGAAGCTCAACCTGTAATTGCCAATGTCCCTGCATGTGAAAGCGCACGCCCTCGAGTAAATAATCGCCGTTGTCGAGGCGCGTAGTCACTTCCGGCTGGGTCGGGAGACCATGATCATGCTCAGGCATGCCGCCGTATACGTTCAGCTCCTCGAGTTCAAGGATTTCGTTATTCCGATCCAATACGCGTACATGCCAACTATGAATTTGATTGATACTAAGAGGCGAGAGTTCGCTATAGATTTCAATCTTCAAGCCTTTGTCCGTAACGCCGTTTAGATCGGGCAGACGAACATCTGCCGCGTTAGCGAAAAAAAGGGTAAGCAGAAGTGATAGGGCAATAAGTATTTTCATAGTGTATCGGTATATAGCCTTGCTTAGGGATGATAATAATACGGGAAAGTGAACTAAGAGAGTAGGTGGATGAGGTTAGACAGTCTGGTTAGTTAATTAGGTCGTTGCTTGCCGGCAAAAGTCAGAAGGCAGTGCCATCAGAAATTCGATTAGTGTCATTGGGCTTTCTTTTTCCTCTCAAAGCTAATTACTATCTAATAAATTACTACGTCGTATAGCGTAATTTAGTTTTAGGGGCTCTTAAACTAAAAAAGGGCAAGTCCTCGCGGATCTGCCCTTTCTGCTTCTTAAATCTAATTGGAGTTGCTAGCAACAGGCGCTAGCTAGTCGATTTTAGATTTAAACAGCGACGATTTCTTCAGCCTGTGGTCCTTTCTGACCATCAGTTACGACGAATTCAACGCGCTGACCTTCAGCAAGGGTCTTGTAACCAGCGCTTTGAATTGCACTGAAATGTGCAAATACGTCAGGACCGCCTTCACGTTCGATGAAGCCAAAACCTTTATTCTCATTAAACCATTTCACTGTACCGCTAATTTTTTCGGACATTTTTGTTACCTAAATTTTAAATAGTATAATCCTGCAGAGCAGGGGTCGTGCTAGAAATTCGGCGTACTTATAAACTTTATGACGAGGTGTTACTAGGAAGACTTCGAAATGGGGAGAATAAATAGTTGCTTACTTTCAAGCTGCGCTAAGTTTACAGATACACCTTTTTCTGTCAAGGGTTTTCCGGCCATACAGTCATACTCTAGAAGGCGCTAAATAGCCTCTAAAGAGGGGCTCAAATTGAGCCCTCGCGGTAGTTCTTTTTTTGAAATCGGGGAGAGCAGATCGCTAGAAATAGTAAATCATCCTCGCCGGTATTCTTGATACGCTGGCGGGTATTTTCTGGAATTATGACCACGTCACCTGTTGTGACATTACAGGCTCGATCCGTACCGACCTCGACTAAGCCCCAGCCGGACAAGATCACGTAGCGCTCAGTAGTGTTCTCCAAGTAATGCCACTTCGTTCGTTGGCCCTTCTCTATTCTTGCCCGAGCTATCGAAACATCTTCGTCATCCACTGAGTTAGATGTTTCGATAATGTGGCAACCTTCCTCGAAATAGTACTCATCGTTGGAATCATGTTTCTTAATCATAGTAGATTGATCTATTGTGCCGCTGCGCTCAGGTCGGCTATTAGCTCATTGAGCTTCGCGGTGACTTTGAAGGTAACATTGTACGTGAAATCAGAAGCCGCAATACTGTCAGATCGATGTATGAAATCGCAGCCCCCTGTGTATGGGTTTCATTGAGGCTTCGCCTGGTAGATTGCGATAACGCTCTAAAAACTGATTTTGGCTGCTCTGCGGTGTGCTTTGTACACGCTCGCCGAATTGTTGGAATTTCAATTGCTTGAATTGAGCCTCTTCCTGAATGCGTTGCATCTCTGTACCGCTAAGAGTTGGCATGTTCACCTGAAGGTTCATCTGAAGGTTTTCCTGCAGCTTTAATAGTTCTTGTCTCAATGATTCCGCTGCGGATTGATCCTTGCTGAGCGCCTGCGCTGTTGCGCTGGGCAGAGTGAGTCGAAGTTTAGAAATTTGA
>JAPKAI010000057.1 GCA_028825335.1 Gammaproteobacteria bacterium
ACAAATGGCCTGCGAAACAGTGCCAGTGGTATATCAATTCACAGAAGGATGAGGGGCTGCGCTCCGAGCATATCGATCATTTTGAGGACAACTACACGAAGACCATGCTTCAGGTATATAAGGCCTACGAGGAAGCATGCGATCGCGGCGGCATGATCGATTTCGGGGAGATCTTGCTCCGAGCTCACGAGTTATGGCTGAAGAATCCCCAGGTGCTGGAACACTACCAGCGACGCTTTAAACATATTCTGGTCGATGAGTTTCAAGACACCAACTCTATTCAATATGCCTGGCTACGAGTGCTGGCTGGAACGCAGAACCAACTGATGGTAGTTGGAGATGATGATCAATCGATCTACGGTTGGCGTGGCGCAAAGATCGAGAATATTCAGCAGTTCAGTGTAGATTTCAGCGATGCCGAAACCGTGCGTCTGGAACAGAACTATCGCTCTACCTCCACGATTCTCAAGGCTGCCAATGAGCTGATCTCAAATAACCAAAGCCGCCTTGGCAAGAACCTCTGGACTGAGGATGGAGATGGCGAGCAGATCAGCTTATACGAAGCATTCAATGAACAGGATGAGGCACGCTTCATCGTGGATCGTATGCAAGACTGGTTTAATAATGGAAATCGCCGCTCCGACGCCGCTATCCTCTATCGCTCCAACGCGCAGTCGCGCGAACTAGAAGACGCTCTCCTACGCATGGGCATGCCCTACCGTATCTACGGCGGCCACCGTTTCTATGAACGTCTCGAAATTAAAAACGCACTGGCCTATTTGCGCCTCGTAATAAACAGAGACGACGACACCGCCGTGGAGCGAGTGATCAATGTTCCAACGAGAGGCATTGGCGGCCGAACCATCGAACAAGTTAGAAGCGTAGCGAGAGAAGAAAACTGCTCCCTCTGGCAAGCCTGTGCCAAGTGTGTGAACGAATCCCTCATGACATCGAGGGCTTCCAATGCCGTGCTCGGTTTTCTGGAACTAATAGATGAGCTAAGCCTCGCCTGTAGTGAATTGGAATTGGCAGAAAAGGCTGAGCATATTGTCAATCACACCGGTCTGATTCAACATCATGAAAAGGAAGGTGGTGAGAAAGCTCGCGCGCGAATTGAGAACCTTGAAGAACTAGTAACAGCCGCAAACAATTTCGACGACCCAGATATCGATGAAGACTTTGACCTGAAATCTAACGCTTTCCTGTCTGCGTTTCTCGATAAAGCAGCCTTGGATGCCGGAGAGACGCAGGCCGATGAATCCGAAGACGCTGTGCAATTAATGACGCTGCACTCGGCAAAGGGTTTAGAATTTCACCTCGTGTTCCTTGCGGGCATGGAAGAAGGGCTATTTCCTCACAAGATGTCTATGGATAATATCGCTGGCCTCGAAGAAGAGAGAAGACTTTGCTATGTCGGAATAACACGCGCCAGAACCAAGCTGTATATGAGTCATGCAGAATCCAGAAGGATGCACGGTGAGGTGAATCTCTGTCGGCCCTCGCGCTTCATCAATGAGATACCGAACGAGCTGCTTGATGAGATTCGAATGAAATCTAGCGTCAGCAGGCCCTCGTTCGGCAAAACACGAATCGGCGGCAGAGTCAGTAGCAAACTCAGTGGTGACATAGAGGTGCCAGAAACCGATTTGTCATTAGGGCAGCGCGTCGTTCATGGAAAATTCGGCGAAGGTGTTATCCTAAACTATGAAGGGCAAGGACCTAATGCTCGAGTTCAGGTAAACTTCGATGCAGTGGGGAGCAAGTGGTTGGTGCTGTCCTATGCCAAACTGGAAGTGTTGGCGTGACTCGCGAGTGATGCGAGATAAGCAGGGAAATAATTATGTTACTTACGAAGTCATTTAGCTCGACTGTTAAGGCGCTGTGCACAGCGGCGTTCCTTCCGTTCTTAACTGCCTGCGGTGGAGAGTCTCAGTCAACAGATTCTGGGGCACCCAGCAGTGCGCAAGAACAAACGGTCTATAAATGGAAGTTGATTACATCCTGGCCCAAGAACCTACCTGCACTGGGAACATCCCCCGAGCACTTCGCCGATATCGTCGATAAGATGAGCAATGGTCGCATGCGCATCCGTGTATATGGCGCGAATGAGCTAGTCGGTGGTCTCGAAGTATTCGATGCCGTATCCCAAGGCGTGGCCGAGATTGGCCACACAGGAGCCTATTATTGGCAGGGCAAGATCCCCAGCACGCCTTTCTTTTCTACTATCCCCTTCGGCCTAACAGGCACCGAAATGGATGCCTGGCTTAGCTATGGTGGCGGTAATGAGCTATGGAAAGAGATCTACGCCCCCTTCAATCTGATTCCGATGCGCGGCGGTAACTCCGGCACGCAGATGTTTGGCTGGTTCAACAAAGAGATTAACTCCCTAGCCGATTTGCAGGGGCTTAAGATGAGAATTCCCGGCCTTGGTGGCGAAGTATTTAGTCGCGCTGGCGGCACTCCGGTCACCATGCAGGTGAGCGAAGTGTTCACAGCTATGCAGACCGGCGCGCTCGACGCGACAGAATTCGTAAGTCCGTATAATGACATGGCGGCTGGATACCATACCGTTGCTGACTACTATTACTACCCCGGCTGGCACGAGCCCGGCTCAACTCTAGAAACCATCTTCAACAAGTCGGCGTTCGAGGCCCTCCCCGAAGATCTTCAAGAGATTCTCAAGGCAGGCACCGAAGTGATGAACCAACTCTTGATGGACGAACTCACTGCTAAAAATAACGAAGCGCTGCGTGTTCTGGTTGAAGAGCATGGCGTAGAATTAAGAAAGCTTCCTGATAAGGTGCTCGTCAAACTACGAGATATTTCCAACCAGGTCGTTGCCGAGCTCGCGGATA
The DNA here is from genome assembly GCA_028825335.1 of Gammaproteobacteria bacterium. Classification (GTDB taxonomy): domain Bacteria; phylum Pseudomonadota; class Gammaproteobacteria; order Pseudomonadales; family Pseudohongiellaceae; genus UBA9145. The sequence goes on from JAPKAI010000057.1 coordinate 2,856, forward strand.
CTGATGAGGTCACGCGCCGCATCTATGATTCATATAAGAGTTTTCAAGCAGGCGTAGAAAATTATCACAGCATTGCCGAAGACGCCTATGTCGAAGCACGCAAACTACCAAGCAATTAGATTTAGATACTCATAGAAGGTTGAGGCCTATCTTGGAATAGGTCTTAGCTTACCTTGCTCATCAATCGCAACAAACACGAACAACCAGTCCGCCATCTTAGTAGGCTTATCAATAATACTAATGTTAGAAGTCCAATCCTCTACATTATCTGCACAGAAGCCTTACCTGTTTTAATAACTTCTGCGTAACAGCTGACAGCAGCGCCCACTTTGACCGGACTGATGAAGTGCGCGTTCTTAATGGCAACCGTCACCGAACGACCTCGTCGTAGCCATTTTGCTCGCGATGCCGCCGTCAAATCCATCTGCGATACCAGCCAGTCACCGAAGATGTAGGCGTTCGCATTCGTATCCTTCGGCATGGCGAGCGTTTGTAATGCCAGTTCGCCATTGGAACCGGCTTCGTTGCTGCTCATAATAATTTTCTAATTAAAATGATTACAGGAGTGTGACCGTCTCGATCAAGGCACCTATCAAAGTAGCGAGGGCAACCAGGTTGCCAATCCCGGTTGCAGCGCGAGCAACAATAACAGCGCAAGCTGCATAATAACAAAAGGTGTAACGCCTCGATAAATCTCACTGGTCTTGATTTCGGCTGGAGCCACGCTTCGCAAGTAAAAAAGAGAAAAGCCAAACGGCGGGGTTAGAAACGAAGTCTGTAGATTCACCGCGATCATCACTCCCAGCCAAATCGGATCGACGCCCATTCCCAAAAGTATAGGCCCCACAAGCGGCACGACCATGAACGTGATCTCTATAAAGTCTAGAATAAATCCTAAAAAGAAGATCAGCAGCATAACGACGAGAGTCGCCGAAACGACACCTCCGGGCAGACTCATTAGCAGCTCTTCAATCAGTACATCTCCACCAAAGCCTCTAAATACCGACGAAAAAATCGTCGCGCCGACTAAAATTAGATATACCATCGAGGTAACACGCATGGTCTCTATGCTCACCGATTGCAGCACTGACAGGTTTAAAGCTCCCTTTATTAGGGCCAGAATCATCGCGCCAACCGCCCCAACGCTCGCTGCCTCGGTTGGCGTCGCTATTCCCAGAAGTATCGAGCCCAGCACAGCTACCATGAGCAGCACCGGAGGAAACAGGCCCTTAAATAACGCCGTGAAGACATTCGCTCCCTCATCCAATTCATCGATTACCATCGGTGGAGCGTATGAGGGTTTCAACATGGCGATGACGAACATATAGGTCGCGTAGGCAATGACTAGCAGCAGACCCGGAATTATCGCGCCAGCGAACAGGTCACCGATCGAAACAAAGTCGGGTGCGAACACACCTGCATTCAATTGAGACTGTTGGTACGCGTTCGAGATAACTTCTCCCAGCAGCACCAAGCAGATAGAAGGCGGAATGATCTGCCCAAGCGTTCCTGTTGCACAAAGCGTGCCGCAAGCCAGTGAGGGTTTATATCCTGCCTTCATCATCGTCGGTAAAGAGAGTATGCCCATAGTGACGACCGTTGCGCCGACGATGCCGGTGCTCGCAGCCAGCAACATGCCAACAATGATGACTGAAATTCCGAGACCACCAGGAAATTTCCCAAACACGATAGCCATATTCTTAAGTAAGTCTTCTGCGATGCGGCTTCGCTCCAACATCGTTCCCATGAATACGAACAGCGGCACAGCAAACAAGTTTTGGTTAATCAATAAACCGTAGATACGATTTGGAATAAGTGAAATATAGGCCGTATCGAAAACACCGCTCATCGTTCCTAATGCAGCGAACCCCAATGACACGCCAGTAAGCGATAGAGCAACCGGATAGCCTGCCATCAGCACGAGACACACGATCAAGAAAAAGAGAATGGGAATGAATTCGATCACTAGGAGTCTCGCCGCTTGATGATAGAAATTGATTTAGCTATCTCTGAAATTCCCTGCAGTAATAGTAAGGCAGGTAAGGCGAGGATCACTACCTTCAATAAATAGACGAAAGGTAGGCCACTGGACTCTGCCGATGCTTCCCGTATTCGCCAGGAAACGGCAACATAGTCCCAACTAATCCAGATAATAAAACAGGTAGAAGGAACGAGGAAAAGTAGTGAACCGAATAGGTCTACCCAAGCACGCTTCTTTTCGTTAAGTCGACTATAGAAAATATCGACCCGAACATGACCCTGTTCCTTAAGCGTATAGGCGACACCGAAAGTAAATATAAGCGCGTTGATATATATAACCGATTCCTGCAGCGCGATCGAGCCAATTTGAAACACGTAGCGCAGCACAACGATGGCAGCCATAACAATCACCATAGTAAGAGTGAGCCAGGAGAAAATTCGGCCTAGACGACTCGACAACCCATCGATGAGAAGAGAAAGCTTTTCCATGGTGTTTGTGTGCGCTAAAGCGCCATTGTTCTTATTCATTTGTTTGCGCTACCCGATCTAGTTACTACTTACACTCTACCTAACAGGATCGACCATTATTGCATACATAGCAGGGCTCTATGAGGATGCCAGTGCTAAGACTCATAGCCACACACGCATCAGTTGATAGCTAAGAATAAGGAGGCCCGCCGCAATCGCTACCGTCAAAATGCCCAAAATCCACAATATTCCCCTTCTCACACGCACGCCCATTCGCCTGCGGAAAGTCGCTTCACTGCCGGCCTTGTCCGGTATCTCCTGAAAGAGCTTACCAATGCTATACAGCATCACCGCCCAACAGAACCCAAGGATAGCGGGCATCAAGAGCCTGTCATTATCGAGCAGTGGGTTATCCAGCACACTGAGAACGAGCACCAACAGAGAAAATCCAGCTAAGACGAATAATGGCAGCCGAAACCTAGCTAAAATAGTGGCAATTCGCTGTAGTCGCTCTATCATTGTCGTCCATAGCCACCTATGTGAGCCTTCTCTCCAGCAAGCTTACCTACTAAACATGCATTCATCCACAGGGCTAACCAAGGTACAAACATTGAGTTCTCCTACTGATCCCGTAGCAGCCGACATTTTCGAGCTCCCATTTCTAGCAGGCATCAATCCCGACGGCGACCCAGTCTTCGAGAGCCTCGAAGTCGAATTGGTCGAGGATACCGAAGACGAGGTGCGGCTCGTGCGCTCCCCTTTACTGACTCGCAACCTGGCTGCTGGAGATAAACTCAAGGTCATCAACGTTTCTTCGGCAGAATATAAGTTGCTGCGTCGCAGCGGCAATCTATCCATTCGCGTCTTCCGCGTTCATCAACTAGATGTGTTGGCAGAAAACCTTTCGGCGAAGATTGAAAAGCTTGGAGGCTGCTTAGACAAGCAAACCGATCGCGCATTGGTTTACAGCATACATTTTTCCATCGGCTTCCAAGTCATTGAGGAGCTATTAAGCGCTGTGATCAAAGATTATCCTGACACAGTTTGGTATTATGGAAACGTTTACGATCCCGAAGACGGCACGACACCGCTAGAATGGTGGTTGGAATTCGAAGATCAGGAATAGCCCTTATCCGTTTAACTAATATTCAACTAAATAGACGAGTAATCAGACCATGCTAATTGTAGTATCGCCCGCCAAGTCTCTCGATTTCGAAACCAAGGCCCCCACTCGAAAGTTTACTGATCCACAATATCTCGCAGAGTCCACACAACTTGTGGGTCAATTGCAGAAGCTAAGCCCTGAAGATTTCTCCGAGCTTATGCATATCAGCAGCGCCTTGGGGGAACTCAATCATATGCGCTTCGCAAACTGGCATACACCTTTCGATTTAGAGAACTCCAAGCAAGCCATTTTCGCCTTCAAGGGCGACGTCTACATCGGTCTAGAAGCAGAGAAATTCTCTACTGCAGATCTAAATTTCGCACAGAATCATTTGCGAATTTTGTCTGGGCTTTACGGCCTGCTTCGACCTCTGGATTTGATGCAGCCCTATAGGCTTGAGATGGGTTCCAAATTCAAGAACAAGAAGGGCAAGAACCTCTACGAATTTTGGGATGGCCAAATTACTGAGAACCTCAACGAATTGTTCGAGAAAGACAAAAATCCAGTGTTGGTTAATCTCGCTTCAATAGAATACTTCAGCGCAATCAAACCAAAATCGCTTAACGCTGAAATTATTTCTCCTGTGTTCAAAGATTTCTCGAATGGGAAATACAAGATCGTCAGTTTCTTTGCAAAGAAAGCCCGTGGCTACATGACAGCCTACATTATTCAGAACAGAATCAAGAACCCAGAGAAGCTTAAGGAGTTCGACGTAGAGGGCTACCGCTATAGCGAAGAGGACTCAACACCAATGCAGCCAGTCTTTCTGCGCGACCCGCAATAATTACTATGCATGAACTCCCCTTTAGCCAAGCCTGCGAGAATAATAAGCATATCATCCTAGAAATACTTGAACGGCACCTTAAAGATGGCGACCAAGTACTTGAGCTGGCCGGCGGCACCGGTCAGCACTGCGTTCATTTCGCCGCGAACCTACCAAATCTTCATTGGCAGTCCTCTGATATTCCTAGCAATGTAGATAATCTCAACCTGCGCCTTGCTGATGCAAAACTCGCAAACCTTCCTGCGGCCATAACCATCGATGTAAATCACCCTGTTTGGAGCAGCGACAGGCCTACTGCAATTTTCAGCGCTAACAGCTTACACATTATGTCTGCCGATTCGGTTGAGAATTTCTTCAAGGGAATAGGCGAAGCTCTGCAAGCCGACGGAACACTGATCGTGTACGGCCCCTTTAAATATGCGGGTGAGTTTACATCTGAGAGTAATGAAGGCTTCGACCGCTGGCTAAAAGATAGAGATCCAGCGAGTGGTGTTCGGGATTTCGAACGAGTAAGTAAATTGGCGACTAAAGCTAACTTAACCCTCATCGAAGACAATGCTATGCCGGCCAACAATCAGCTTCTGGTCTGGAAGAAATCTAAGTAGGGTTAGAGCTTGCTCAACTTACCCCAACTGAAGAAATATCAACATGGAACAACTGTTTAGGAGTGCTCGATTATGAAAAGGAACCTAAAAATCAAAGGTTTTTCCCTACTGTCTATTCTCTTCCCTTTATTTGCCCATGCCCAGGGTGAATCACAGCCAGTGACAATTGATAATCTCATGGCGTTGCAATCCATCTCAAGCCCACAGATTAGCCCAGACGGTGATTGGGTAGCCTATGTCGTTCGCTCTCGGGATATGGAAGAGGATAAATCGAATACACAAATTTTCATGGTTGCCATCAGCGGTGGTGAGCCTATTCCCATGACCGATAAAGAAACTTCAGCAAGTGATCCTCAATGGAGTCCCGATGGGAATTTTCTCTCCTTTACTGCCCGCAAAGGAGAGGATGCTAAAACTCAAATTTGGACTCTAAACCGTTTGGGCGGTGAAGCCGTTCAATTAACTGATATCATACAGGGCGTTGGAGATTATGCTTGGTCACCCGATGGAAATAGGCTGTTGCTAACTCTGACCGATCCAAAGCTTGCCGAGTTGACCGAAGACAAAAGTGACGATGATAAAGCTGTACCCTACGTTATTGATCGAATGCAATTTAAACAAGACTATAGCGGTTACCTTGATCGCAGACGTACTCATATTTATGTTTACACGCCAAATAATGAGACAACAATCCAGCTTACCTTTGGTGACTATGATGACTCCAATCCCGTGTGGAGCCCCGATGGAAAATCAATTGCACTGGTAAGCGATCGCTCTGAAAATCCTGACCTTAACTATGGCACAGACATTTTTGTTGTAAATGTAGATGATAAAGACCCCATTCTTACCCAAGTAACTTCAAGTCCAGGACGTGACTTTTCTCCAGCTTTTAGTCCTGACAGCAAAAGCATCGCTTATGTAACCTCAACTGGCCCTGATGTTGGTGGCTCTGCATTGACACCAACAAAGTATCTTGCAGTGACTGAAATTGACGCCGATCAACGTTCTATTCTAACGGCCAATCTTGATAGGAATGTTTCCAAACCTGAATATTCCAGCAACGGCAGAGACATTTATTTTCGCTTGGAAGACAGCGGCATGAATCACTTTGCCAGAGTAAGAGCACGCGGCGGTGACATCGTACGCGAGGTTAGTGATGAGGTTAGCGTTCGAGATTTCACGAGAAGTGGCGGTAGTGCTGTACTCGCCATGACAAACGCAGACACCCCGACTGAACTGTATAACTATGATGACGGTAAATTAACAAGACTTACTTTTCTTAGCGATGAGTCACTTGCTAGTGTGGCCCGCGCTGAGGTTGAGAAATTCCGTTTTAACAGCGCCGATAGCACGCCGGTAGAAGCATTTTTAGTAAAGCCTATTGGCTACCAAGCCGGCACACGTTACCCGACGATACTCTGGTTACACGGCGGCCCCGCATCACAGTTTAGCTTTGGCTATAACGATACTGCCCAACTTTTTGCAGCAAATGGTTATGCTGTAATCATGCCCAACCCGCGCGGTTCAACCGGTTATGGCAGTGAGTTTGCCCACGGCACGGTGGCGGCATGGGGAGAAAATGATTTCGACGATGTTATGGCTGCAGTCGACTATGGTATCGAAATCGGAGTTGTTGACTCCCAGCGCATAGGAGTGGGTGGCTGGTCCTATGGAGGCATTCTAACTAACTACGTTATAACTCAAACTCAACGATTTAAAGCAGCAATGTCGGGCGCTAGCCTCGGCCTAGTAACATCAAACTATGGTCATGATCAATATCAACTCATGTATGAACTTGAGTTCGGTCTACCTTGGGAGAACCCTCAGTTGTGGGCCGAATTATCGCCATTCAATAAAGTGCAAAACATCACTACCCCAACTTTATGGATGGGTGGCGAGGTAGATTGGAATGTACCAATTAATAATTCCGAGCAAATGTATATCGCAATGAAACGCCTAGGCCAGGAAACTCAGTTAGTCGTTTATCCAGATGAACACCATGGCATTCGTCGTCCAAGCTTTCAAAAAGATAGATTTGAACGCTGGATTCGTTGGTACGATCAATATTTAAAGCCAGCTGCTGAAATTAGCGAATTAAATGATTAGAGTGAAAGGTGAGGAAGAGTAATAAAATCAGTGTATGAATTCACGGGATAGACCTTAGCAGCAAGTGGAAAAAAGTAAGTTTTAGTAAGTTCACAAAAAACAATCGGTGAGGTTTCTTCCTTTCTCCCCACGATTTTTCTTTTTTCAACGCTCTAAGCTTTAGCGAATATCCTCTAGCGCAACATAATCCATGTCAAAACCAAATGCTCTAGGTGAGGCCACCTTAAGAGCTGCTTCGGTTCGATAGTGATGAGTACAGCCTATTCCAAAAACAGCAACTCGCTGCCCATAGCGCATACGTTCTGCATTAAGTGGGCGACTCGTCTCCTGTTCAACCATGCAGATAAGATCAGGTACCGATGCAACCACTTGCTTACCTACCTGAGCGACAAGGTACTCATTTTTTATTAGTAAAGTCATCGGCTCCAAATTATCATCAAAACTTTGCAATGTGGCTGAGCCAACATCATAACCACCAATGATTTTCCGCTCACTATCTAATACCTTGCCAGTGTATAGCCTTTTAACGACACCGTACTGAGTGTTATCAAACAGACTAATGAGCTCTAACTCAATCGCATCAATTGAGCCATTGTGATTTCTAAGTAACCGGCCAAGCCGTGTGGCAAAACTAATTGTTTTGGGAACTGCTGCTTCTGATGCTTGCTTCCCCGTCATGCCGTGCTCGGCAGAGCAAATCATGCCGCCCATAGCGACTGCCATAGCGCGGATATGCTTCTCGAAAGTAAGCGGATCATTGCTATGAAGAACCGCACTATTTCCCCAAGCATCCATTAATACGGCGGGGGTTGGCTTCACACCATGGATAGGAAACGTCATCATTTGAGCCTCCGGCAGCGCTCTTCCCATACCATCTCCGTCAATACAAGGTACCCCACGCATTGCCGCCACTGTAAGTGGGATAGTGCTATTACCACCACCTACTTCAAAGGGAATAACGGCATCTATTTTTCGCCCGGTCTGGTGTTCATATGCATCGAATGCCTTAACCGCTTCATCTTCAGTAGGCAGTTGTTCCAAAGTCACAGTGGGTGCTCCCACCATGCCAATGCTCACAACATTAAAATCATCTGGAATCTCTTCAGGCGCCATCAAGTTTGCTGGACCGTGCTTTTCAAGCAATCTTTCTGCTGCCAACTGAGAAACATAGGGATCGCCTCCTCCACCGGTAGCAAGAAATGCCGCACCGCAGCATAGATCCTTTATATCTTCAGCTGAAATTTGTTTCATGACTTCACCAACTTTTTTAACTCTCCCACAACTTTGATTCGCAGCCGCACCGCATTGTCATCCATATAACTCATTGGCGTTTCTTCCACATCAAGTACTCGAACAAAATTACCATCTGCACCGGCGAGCACAGCTTTGGCTTTCGCTTCCTGGGTGATCTGAGCAATCGCATCTTCACGCTTTATTTTGCTGTAGCTAACAATAGACTCAACTTCTCCACCCACTTGCGCAATAGCAGCGCCAATCGCGTTGGCCACACCTGCATGCTCGGGGCATATTATTTTTGAGGCCGAATTCAATTTCTGTGACACAAGAATTGAACCACCACCTACCAAAATAACAGGCACTGGATCATCGCTGGGACGCATTCTGTCTATCGCATCGTCAATTTTTCGATGTATTTCGTCATTTGCCGCTTTAATCATCTCAGGCTTTAGATGAGAAGTTTTTTGTGTGTCGCCTATGGTTTCCAGTCCTGCGGCCACAACGATATCTGTCGCAGTTATTTGGTTTCCACCAAAGACTAAACTTTCTGTTACCAATCGATGTCCAACCGATTTTGGCCCAACAGATTTGCCATCAGCCGAAACTAAACTACCCCCACCCACTCCAATTGCCATAATATCTGGCATTCTAAAATTTGTACGTATGCCGCCTACATCAATGAAGCTATTACTTTCCCTAGGGAAACCATTCGCCAACACACCAACATCTGATGTTGTCCCGCCAATATCCACAACAATCGCATCGCTAATTTTCGAGAGCATAGCCGCTCCCCGCAGCGAATTAGTCGGTCCGCTGGCAAAGGTCAACGCCGGATATCTGGCAATGTAATCAGCCGACATTAACGTGCCATCATTTTGACTCACGTAGAAGGGACAATCTATTTGTCTTTCTAGTAGAGCTTGCTTCATACTGCTAACCACAGCGTCTGCAAGAGTCCCTAAAGCAGCATTGAGCAAAGCCGCATTCTCTCTCTCCAATATACCCAGTCTGCCTATTTCATGACTTAGGGTAATATTGGCACTCGGCATCTCTGCTCTTATCTTGTTAGCCAAATACACCTCATGCACAGGATTCATGGGTGAGAATGCGGCAGCAATGGCAATAGATTCTATTCCCTTTTGCGCGATATCTTTGATGACAGAATGAATTTCCCCATCATCCAAGGCATGAATCTCATCGCCACTGAAAGTATGACCTCCTTTAATTGAATAAATATGGTTGCCAAGTAAATTAGCTATATCTTCAGGCCAGTCATACTGCGGTGGTATTCCTGTTCCGGTAGGTAAGCACGCACGGATGATTGCTGTGGGACTCAAATGCTTTCGTTCAATGACAGCGTTGGTAAAGTGGGTGGTTCCTATCATTACAGAAGACACATCACTAGGCTTTAAAGAGGCGCTGGACATAACTGCATCCAGAGCTTTTACAATTCCCTCTTTCACATCAGCAGAGGTTAGTGCTTTGTGGCTTGCTAATATTTCAGTGCCAGAAAGAACCACAGCATCTGTATGGGTGCCACCAACATCAATTCCAATTTTCACAAATACGCCCTTCGATTCGCTCAAAGCAAGTTGGCCAAATTTTCAAACAAAGTAAATACAATGGGATAGTAATTAGCAGCGCATCGATACTAGCGATACCTATGATTGATACTTCAAACCAAAATGCTAAACCTGATAAAAAAGTTGCAGTAAGCCAAGCCACCAAAGCAGCCTTATCATAATCTTCGACCCTTTCAAGACTATCTAAGTCGAAGACTGTTCGTTTAAGTAAAAAATAATCGATAAGATAGACGCCTGCAATAGATGAAACAATAACTCCCAGCCATTCCAAAAAAATGATGAAATAATCTGCCAAACCAGCCACAGCCATGGAGGTTCCAAATATGCCGCAAAAAAGCATCAACTTTCATTCAGATAACTTTGGCATAATAACCGCAGCTGCCAAGGTTGTACTATAAAGATTGACGCTGTTGGTTGTCCATGTCGCATGGACCAGAATAATAAAGGCTGAAAATACGACCCCTAACATAACCATATAAGCCATCGGGTCAAGCAAATTTGTTACAATTGCCGGAAATACGGCAATTAACATAGAAAATGAATTGCCTAGCTCGTTTCCTAATATTAATGCGGTGATGCAGTCTTGAGTATTTCTTGCGTAACGAGATAGATCAGGCATCAGAACCACACCAACTATACTACTTTCTATCATTGTTGAAACTGCCGTTGGGAAATAAGCAGGCACGTTTCTTGGAATATCTAGTAAGTCTCTAAAGCTAACAGAAGCCAAAGACAAGTTAGCAACGTAGATGAGAAATAATACTAGAAGAGGGACCGCAAACAAGGCGAGTCTATCAATCGCTTTATAACCGAACAATGTTGTCAATAAAATTAGTGCACTAGAGACTATTGTTAATAGCCAAATAGGGGCGAATATCCCAGAATTTCAGAAAATGCTATTTCTAGTGTTTGCCCAAAAAAACCTGCGGTGACCGCAAACCAGCCAATGAGGGTTAGGGCAAGCAGGCCATTCACAAAATCTGCGCCACGGCGACCAAATACAAATTCGATGATGAGTAAGCTTTAGCGAATATCCTCTAGCGCAACATAATCCATGTCAAAACCAAATGCTCTAGGTGAGGCCACCTTAAGAGCTGCTTCGGTTCGATAGTGATGATAGCTCGGTCAGCACTCCTATCGTTGTACCAACACTGAAGGTACGCGGTTTTAATCTTTCGAGTCTTAGTGACGCCATCTAGCCTCATCAGTGTTTTGTGTGTCGCCGAACCCTCTCCAGCTTTAATATGAATCTATTGAGCAATGGCAAAACAGCCTGTTTATGCCGTAATTTGCTGCTAATTCCATTATCATGAGGCCACAGAGATGAATTCGAGCGTTGCCAAGACTATTGGCGAAGAAACTGGGAGAACAACCATGTCAAAATTAGCAAAAATTATCCTCAGCTCAGTGATTGCGGGCGCCCCCATGTCCTTGCTTTCGCCCTTGAGCGTGGCTCAGGATCAGGAGATACCGCAACTAGGTGGTATTTGGACCAATGCCTCTAGAACTAGCCTCACGCGTCCGCGCGGGCTTGAGACTCTCGTCGTGCCCGGTGATGAGGCAGAACAAATTGTGGCGGGCATGAGCATCGCCGGCATCTCAGCAGAAAATGTTGAAGCTGGCCCGGCCATCGACCCGGAAACCGGCGCACCACCTGTTGGCGGACAGGATTTCGGGTTACGTGGTTACAACCTGTTTTGGACCGACCCAGGCTCCACTCTGGCATTGGTGAAGGGCGAATTTAGAACTTCTCTAATCGTAAATCCGGAGAATGGTCAAATCCCCCGACTAGAAAATCCAACTTATAATTTAAACCGAACGAATTTCGGCGCACGCTATCTCACCGGCGTGGGTGATACTTCTGGGCCAGAAGCAATACCTATTGCCGAGCGCTGCCTCATCGGATTTGGAAACACCGCAGGCCCCGGTATGATGGGCACACTGTATAACAGCACTTATCAATTCGTGCAGACCGATAACTATCTGATGATTAGCGTTGAAATGGCGCACGATGCTCGCATAGTACCGCTTTTCGATTCAGCTGAAGAGGCCAGAGCAAACACACGTCCTGAAGTACACTCCCCTTGGTTCGGTGATTCTCGCGGCTGGTATGAAGGCGATACCCTAATCGTAGAAACGGTCAACATCAATCCGCTACAGATGTCGCAGAGTTCTATTCCGATCTCTCCAGAAGGACGAATCACTGAACGATTTAGCCGTTATTCTGATACCGAGATTGTCTATCAGTTTACAGTAGACGACTCCAATCTTTACAGCCAGCCATGGACTGTAGAGATGAGCTATCACGAAACCAAAGGCCCACTTTACGAATATGCTTGTCATGAGGGCAATTACGCGATGCCAGGTATCTTGGCCGGTGCTAGGCGTCAAGAAGCGGAAGAGGCAGCGAAGCAGCAATAGGTTCGCGCCAGCTCGATACTAAAAAGGCTTCTCACCCTTAAAGAGTAAGAGGCCTTTTTATTAGCTCGCGATTAGTAAGCGCTACGCTTTACGAATTTCGTAAATAATATGTGGATAGTTGATTCCGCCTAGAACTCTGCCAATCACCTGCTCTCGCTTCACACCGCCAATCTTCTCCATCGCACGCATTGAAACAATATTCGTATCGCCAACCCAAAATACAACCGTTTCTACGAACTTAAAGGCATGATCCAACATGAGCTTCTTGATCTCGGCATTGTAGCTACCACCCCAAAAGTCATGGTCCAGAAACGTCCAGCCTATTTCAATCTCAGCTAACTCTTCATCAAGGCCGTTGAAGCGGCTAGACCCTATTATTCTACCGGTCTCGCCATCAACAAATGTGAACGCGCTGCCGCTAGCGATCGCCCCATCGAAGAAAGCACGAAACACCGGCTCTTTATAGCGATCAGTCACGGGGTGAAATTCCCAAACTTTTGGATTTGCTGCCGCCGCAAACATTCCTTCCCAATCACCTTCTTCAATGGGACGAACAATTACGCGGGCGCCTTCTAAGATGGGTGTGAAATCGAATGTGTCTGTCATATTGGATCGCTTCTTACTTTATTTTTAGAGCGTTAACTCCCGTTTGTTTCGCCTCTAGATTGACGACTTGACTAGTTTTAATTGGTACATAAATATCAATTATCGAATTAAGTTTATTCCATAAAAACCGATGGTCATACTGTTCAAGATGGATTGTGGCTCTTGATATTCCTGCTGCCATGAATCCGACACTGCAGAGGAGGTATCCTAATCCCTATACCCTACCACCATCGACGTTTCTATTACCTTCCCTTAAATACTCCATCCACCTTCTTACTGGTGAGATCTGAAGATACCATTTGCATTCGACAGGCGTTCGAAAGTTTTTACGAGTCGCGACCTTAGCTGCGGGAATTACTGCTAAACGCGTGACCTGCCATACTTGTCGACATTCTTTCGCTACACATATGTTGGCCGCGGGCTCCGACATTCTGACCGTTCAAGAACTACTAGACACAATGATGTATCTACGACTCAGATATATACTCCCGTATTGGTGAGACACTACTCAGGCGCCTCGAGTCCTCTCGGCGGACTGAGCTAGCTGACGGTTGGTCAGTTTTGCTTTTTAAATGGTAGTAGCGTGGCAGCTTCTGTCTGGTATTGTTCGATGTGAGGTCGCTCTTCATCGAGAAATTTATTTATTGCTTGAGCAAATCCCTCGTTAGCAATCCAATGATTTGAATAGGTCGTTATCGGCTCGAAGCCTCTTTGAATCTTATGCTCCCCTTGAGCGCCCGAATCGAAACTCTGCAGCTTGTGATTAATGCAGTATACCTGACCTTGGTAATAACACGTTTCGAAATGCAGGAATTGATAGTCTTGTGCACTACCCCAGTACCTGCCAAACACCTTCTCGTTATTTCTGAAGAAGAGAGCTGCAGCGATCATCTTGTCTCCATCTAGCGCAACTATCATGAACAATTGTTCCGGCATTAGCTGTGCAAGCTCAGCAAAGAAATCCTGACTCAGATATCCCTGCATACCACGCATCATGTAAGTGCTTTGATAGAATTGGTAAAACGTATTCCAGTGCTCGGGAGAAATGTCAGCTGCGTTGAACGTTTCGAATCTCGTACCCCGCTCTGCGACCTTCTGTCGTTCTCTTCTAATGTTTTTCCTCTTACGCGAATTGAGCGTCGCTAGAAAATCATCGAAGCTTGAATAGCCTCGATTGAACCAGTGAAACTGACAGGCAGTTCTCGCCGGAATACCTATTGTCTCGAACAGTTTATTTTCTTCCTCGGTTGGAAAAAGAATATGCCAAGAAGACGCTTCTATAGATTCCGCCTTGCTCTTCAGCTCATCGAAGATCAACTTGGCAATGTCATCTCTATTTACCGAATTGCCTGTAAATAGTCGCGTGCCATGGCTAGGGGTGAACGGTACTGCGCTAACAAACTTTGGGTAATAGTTAAGACCATAGTTCTGGTAAGCGCTCGCCCAGGACCAGTCGAAAACGTATTCGCCGTAGGAGTTTGTTTTTTTATAGAGAGGCATAACAGCGACTAGCTGCCGGGACTCGCCATCTGCCGGGCCACTGAAGACTGCTACATGATGTGGCTCCCAGCCAGTTACCTGGGTCGTACAGCCCGTCTTCTCCAGAGCCCATAGAAACTCATAGCGAGTAAATGGATTCTCTGTTCCAGCTAGATTATTCCAATGGGTTGCACCGATGGTGGCGATGGAATCTACAAATTTTAGTTCAAGCGCTTTCATGTGCTACATGTTACCTCGAAACGTCGCTGTACGGAGATTTGAGAGTGGCTTGGTGCTTATTGAGACTGAGTTTTTGCAATACAAACAAATGTGGCCGTTTGGCAAATTGAGTAGCATGGAAAACCTATTTAGGACTAATGGTAATGTTAGCGAGCCATTGGCTTCGACGGTTTCCTCTCCTTCAAGCCGCAGCTTGCTCAACAACTAGGCCTAGGGGGCTCTATACTCAGTTCGTGGTGGACGATAAAGGCCCGGTCGAAGACCTGAGCGATAAGGTCTTCGATACAAACGTAGGCTCTCTTTTGACGGCTAGGGACCAGTTAGACCCTGAAGTGTTGGAAATTGCGATAAATACCATTAACAATGCGAATCGCGTTGAATTCTATGGCTTTGGTGCTTCATGCTCTGTCGCAGCCGACGCGCAACACAAGTTCTTCCGCTTGCAGCTATCATCTCCTGCCTATAGGGACCGCGGATGTCTGCGATATCACTAGGTGCTGACGACAGTGTAGTGGCCATAACTCAATCGGGGCAGACCCGCGCCTTATTGGAAAGTCCGAGCCTGGCCCGAGAAGCAGGTGCCACGGTTATTGGTGTAGCGCCCGAGAACACTCCATTGAGTAAGCAATGCAGCCTGCCTATTTATGTGAATATGAAAGAGGAACACCAAGCACTCGCGCCAGTATCTTCGCGTATCGCACACCTGGTGGTAATCGATGT
>JAPKAI010000145.1 GCA_028825335.1 Gammaproteobacteria bacterium
GGTAAATGCCAGCTTAGTATTGGTAATTTCAATTAATCGTCTTAGAGATGAAGGTTTGGGGATGGTTGAAGCAGTATCGGAAGCAGGTATGATGCGCTTCCGCCCGATTGTCCTAACATCGGTAACTACATTTATCGGTCTTGTTCCCTTGATGGCGACTGCAAACCCAGCAACATTTTTTATTATTCCTATGGCTATATCTCTCTCCTTTGGAGTGTTGTTTGCAACTATGATCACCTTATTTTTAGTGCCAAGTCTGTACGTGATTCTGCATGATTTTACGGGTCATACCGATTCTGCAGAAGAACGAAAACTGGCATATCAGGACTAGTTCCCTTAATTTTTCACCCTCTATATTTGGAGAAATAGCCTGGTAGGGGGTGAACCGGGGGTTGATTAGATTGCTTTAACTATTTATATCTTGTTTATCTTTGTCTAGGTATTCCATCACGAAAATTCGCTCCGCTTATTCTTGTGGTTCGTGACGTGAACGGTGAACCTGTTTGATCAAATTTATAGGAATAAACCAATGGGTAGATTTAGCACGGTCGTATTTTTAATTTTCCCCTCCTGCATAATCTTTGCGCAAGATAACCGAATCGACATTGTAAGACCTGATGCGCCCGAATTGGCGAGCTTCGGTGGCTACGATATCGGTGTTCGGACTCTAGAATTCACCGATCCTGATAGAATCGATATCCTAAATACGGAGCGTGGCGGCGAGAGTGCTATCTACGATAGAAGTTTAACGATTGAAGTTTGGTATCCAGCACAGCTAGCGGCAGGTCAAGAACCGGGCGGCGAATACCAAGCGATAACTCGCAACCCAGCAATCACTGCGACTTTACAAGGTACTGCTGTTCGCGATGCCGAACCCAGCAGTGCCGATGCGCGCTTTCCTCTTGTTATCATCTCTCACGGCTACCCTGGCAATCGCTTCCTGATCAGTCATCTCGGTGAAAATCTTGCGAGCAAGGGCTACGTTGTAGCCTCTATCGATCACACCGATAGCACTTACGATGACCAGCAAGCCTTTCAGAGTACCCTCTACAATCGTCCTCTGGATCAGCGCTTCGTGCTCGATACTCTAGACAATCTTTCAAATGATTCCGGTAGCTTCCTTAATGGACTGATGGATGCAGAGACTACAGGCATTGTTGGCTATTCGATGGGTGGCTATGGTCTGGTGAACAATCTTGGCGGTGGATATAGCGATGAGATAGTTGGTTCCTTATTGGCGCCTCCTAACTCACTTCTCCAAGAACATGCTACCGGTAACCCTGACTATAGATCGAATCTGGATCCTAGAATTAAGGTTGGTTTCGCAATAGCACCTTGGGGTATGGCTTCTGGGTTTTGGCGTACCGAAGACCTTGCAGGCATTAACGTGCCTACGTTCTATTTGGCGGGTGATAACGACACAGTTGCGGGCTATGAGGCGGGTGTGCGAGCAATTTACGAAGGTGCAGTAAACAGCGATCGCTATCTGCTAACCTATAAGAATGCAGGTCACAATGCTGGAGCGCCCTATCCAGTGCCACTCGAGATACTGAACAGCGAAGACACAACAGGTGCGAGTCACTACACTGATCCTGTTTGGGACAACACGCGCATGAATAACATCATGGATCATTTTGCGACGGTCTATTTCGATCATTATCTCAAGCAGATCGAAGGTCGCCAATCCTATCTTGATGTCATTCCTGATGGGGCCGATGCAGTGTATTCGATAACCCGCGGTAAACAGAACGATGATCACACCTATTGGAAAGGCTTTGGTCCCAATACGGCAATCGGACTGAAACTCGAGCGACTCCGACCCGGAGAATAAGCTATTTGATCGCCAGGCGTATAGGTAGGACGCTGATGTCCTGCCAGACGTTGCCAGTCACATAGGGATCGCTAGCTAGCCACTGGTCTAGCTCAGCCTTCGAATCAAACTCCACAAACATCGTTGAGCCTATCATCTGCTCTGTCTCATTGAGAATTGCACCTCCCGCTATCAAGTGTCCTGCTTCCTTGAGCTGGTTGGCTCCGATGATGTGTTCCTCGCGCATCGATATACGTCTATCCAGCGCTCCGTGATCTTTGCCGTCATAGGCAGTAACCATAAATTGCATAGTGTTTTTATCCTTGTTTGAAGTACTGCGATTATCACATAGTTCGGAGAAAATACGCAGTGTCTCTTATTTAGCTGGGGCAGCTAGCTCAGATAATGAACTGCTGATAGAGCTCGATGAATACGGGGACCAAAGAGCTAATGAGTAGAACTGCCATGCTAATGTTGAAGATCCGCACGGTGCTAGATTTCCGCATGAGTGTCTTAAGCGAGGCGCCGCCCCACAGCCATAACATGATACAAGGTGCTCCGAAGATTAGGAAAATTAGCCCAATCGTTACTACCTGTAAAACATAGCCTTCGCCCAGGGTTGTATAGGTGACGGTAGCTCCAACCGCCAAGACCCAGGCTTTTGGATTAACCCACTGGAATGCGGCGGCCTGAATAAATGTGAAAGGCTTACCCTCGCTCTCGCTGGACTCCGACACAGACGCCGTTGCAATTTTATAGGCTAGGTAGCTGAGATAGGTGGCTCCAGCAATTTTTAAGACTAGGTGCATCATTGGATACACCTCAAACAATTGTGCAATACCCAAGCCGACGGCAAGCACCATGGCTGGAAACCCAAGAATGATGCCAAAATAATGTGGCATGCTGCGCTTGATGCCATAGTTCAATCCCGACGCCATGAGCATGGCATTGTTAGGGCCGGGCGTCACACAGGTGGTGATGGCAAAGGCGATAATTGCGAAATATTCCATAATGATGCTTCGAATGCGTTTATTGGTCTTAGCTCTTTTCGAGCTCATAGTTTTAAAGAAGGAATAGGTCGTCGAGCCGGTAGAAATAGTATTTCTGCAGCTGCACTAATTAATTTTTCATTCGAGGTGTTATTGTTGGCCTTAGTAGGTGGGCCCTTTTAGACTGGTCATAAGTATCTCTCCAGCTCTAAATTTTGTCAAGCCACTCGCCATTCATGAGAGTCTATGGGAGAAAGAAGAGGGTGGTATTGCGGGACAAGTGACGCTAGTATGCCGTCATGATTTTAAGCGCTCTAACACCTATTTTTGCCATTATCCTCTTGGGTTTCTTGATCAGTCGTACGCCAATCTCGAGTCAAGCTGTGTGGTCGGAATTGGAACGACTCACCTACTATATATTCTTGCCTGCCTTGTTAGTGCTCCGGCTATCGGCTTCAAATTTCGATTTGCAAGACATCGGTAATATTAGTGAGGCTATCGGGTTGGCGCTTTTTCTTATCACGGTGCTTGTATTGGTTCTACGAAAGCTTGTCAGCAGCGACTCCGCATCCCTGAGCTCTATCTACCAAGGCAGTATTCGCTTCAATACCTATATCGGGCTCGCCTGCATAGATGTTCTCTATGGTGATAGGGGACTAACTACGGCGGCGCTATGTCTCGCGATCTATATACCTTTGGTGAATGTGCTGTGTGTAGTCTCACTGACTGGAGGCGGGGAGGGTGGGACGAAGCGGATCAGTCGCATCATTAACTCAGTTGCAACAAATCCTTTGGTCTTGGCATGCGTAACCGGCATTGCTATCAGTTACACAGGTTTCAATATTCCATCTCTCGCCGAGTCTGTGATAGAGATACTCAGTCAGCCTGCGCTACCCATAGGTCTCCTCGCAGTAGGGGCGGGAATACGATTCGTTTCTTTAGGAGAGCAGAGTTGGCAGTTGCTGGTGGCTGCGATCAATAAGCTTGCTGTGTTTCCTGGTCTAGTACTAGCGGCCTGTTTGCTGTTTGAAACACCCAATAGTATCGCGGTAATACTCTTGCTACTGACGGCATTACCTGCTCCACCATCAGCTTATATTCTCGCCAGACAACTCGGTGGTAACGAGAGTCTCATGGCGAATATCATTACCATTCAAACCGTTGCGGCTTTTTTCGTGATCCCAGTCTGGATAGAGTTTGCTAATCGCCATCTCTAGTTT
>JAPKAI010000058.1 GCA_028825335.1 Gammaproteobacteria bacterium
CTTTCCACAGCAGCCAAGCTTATGGAGACTTCCGAGCCTGTGGCCAGAACAATTACTGACGGTTCCCCCTCACAGTCCTTAAGAATATAGGCGCCACGCGAGATAGCCTGAACTTGTTCGTCGCTGCGCGCTTGATGCGGTAGATTCTGTCGGGAGAAAACGAGACTAGTTGGCCCGTTCTGCTTTTCGATCGCAGACTTCCAGGCTACTGCAGATTCTACGTTGTCACAGGGACGCCACACCGACATGTTCGGTGTAGTACGAAGGTTTGCGAGTTGCTCAATCGGTTGATGAGTTGGTCCATCCTCACCCTGCCCGATAGAGTCGTGGGTATAGACGAATATACTTTGCTGCTTCATTAGCGCCGACATTCTGACTGCGTTGCGAGCGTATTCCATGAAGATCAGGAATGTTGCAGTATAGGGAATGAATCCACCGTGCAGAGCCATACCTGTGGCGATTGCGCTCATGCCAAATTCTCTCACGCCGTAGTAGATATAATTGCCGTCGGCCTTCTGCGAGATAGCAGAGCTACCGGACCAGTTCGTAAGGTTGGAACCAGTTAAATCTGCGGAGCCACCAATCAGTTCAGGCAGCAGAGCAGCGTAGGCTTCTATAGAATTCTGCGAGGCTTTACGGCTTGGAATATTGTCTTCGCTAAGCTGACACTTGGCGATATATTCATCTGCCATCGCGCTGAAATAACCCGGCAGCTGTCCCTTCAATCTGCGTACCAGTTCCATAGCGAGTTCTGGATACTCTTCTTCGTAGTTGACGAGCTTCTCTTTCCAGGCTGACTCGGCGGTAAACCCCTGCTCTGTCGCATCCCAGGCTTGCTTGATTTCCTGCGGTATTACGAAGGATGCATGTGGCCAATCTAGCGCTTCTCTCGTCGCTGCAATCTCCTCATCACCCAGAGGTGCACCATGAGTTGCCGCCGTACCTTGCTTATTCGGGGAGCCAAAACCAATAATTGTCTTGCAGCTAATCAGAGTCGGCCGAGCGCTTTCGCTTATGCCTTGTTTGATGGCATCGCTAATTGCTTCCGGGTCGTGTCCATCTACTGACAATACCTGCCAGCCATAGGCGTCGAAACGCTTAGCTGTGTCATCTGCGAACCATTCCTGTACTTCACCATCGATTGAAATCCCGTTGTCGTCATAAAACACGATCAGCTTGCCTAGATTCAGCGTACCGGCAAGGGAGCACACCTCGTGCGAAATACCTTCCATCAGACAGCCATCGCCAACAAACACATAGGTATTGTGATCGACGATCTCATGGCCCTCGCGGTTAAATTGTGCTCCGAGGGTCTTCTCGGCAATTGCCATTCCCACCCCGTTGGCGAGCCCCTGTCCCAGAGGCCCTGTGGTAGTTTCTACGCCAGGCGTATAGCCAAATTCAGGATGACCGGGTGTCTTGGAATCAAACTGTCGGAACTGCTGCAAATCCTCATTAGACAGATCGTAGCCAGTCAGATGCAACAGAGAATAGATCAGCATCGAGCCATGGCCATTTGAAAGCACGAATCGATCGCGGTTAAACCACTTCGGATCGCCAGGATTGTGCTTCAAAAAATCGCACCAAAGCACCTGTGCTATGTCTGCCATTCCCATCGGCGCACCGGGGTGACCCGATTTCGCCTTCTGTACTGCATCCATGCTTAATGCACGAATTGCGTTGGCGCTCTGTTTACGTGACACAGCTTGTTCTGCCATCGATCAAATTCCTTCAGTTGCTACGTGTTTGCCATGGTTGGCGAAGCGATAGACTCCGTGCCCTGCTGCTAGCGACTAGCTACGCAGTTGGGTAAATTCAAATGTGCTTCGAGGAGTCTCTATAAGGCGGCTATTTTCCCGCACCTGAATGGAATATGCCATATCTATGCCACCCTAAGAGGCAATATATTGGTAGATGAGAGCAACAATGAGCAACTCGCTTAAATTAAGCTCTCATCTGACTCGCATTGAAACCTCGTTGATCAATTATGCAGCGATATCTAT
Source organism: Gammaproteobacteria bacterium (assembly GCA_028825335.1). Taxonomy (GTDB): domain Bacteria; phylum Pseudomonadota; class Gammaproteobacteria; order Pseudomonadales; family Pseudohongiellaceae; genus UBA9145. The sequence continues at coordinate 2,004 of JAPKAI010000058.1, forward strand.
ATCAATATATTTTGATATAGATTTGAAATTGCCCAGCAATACTGCTAAGTTAGCGGCTTTTAAAATAAACCGTCGAGCCTACAGGCCCACAGCATGGCTGCAACCGCATTGAAGACCGCCGGCAACTTAGACTCTGCTGGCCCGATAGAGTCACTCACGGCGCTACACAAGGCCCTAGCCGACCACCTACGACTGCAGATCCTGAGACTGCTCAAGAATGAGTCGTTTGGGGTATTGGAACTATGCCGTATTCTCGATATTCGTCAGTCTGCACTCAGTCATCACCTAAAGATACTCGCTACCAGCCATCTGGCTTCTACCCGACGCGAGGGAAACTCGATCTTCTACAGGCGCGCACTCCTGAGTGAGGATGATGTCCACGGTAATATCAAAAAGACGATTTTTGAGAATCTCGACTCCCTAGAGATTCCCAGCGCTCAGCTTAGGAAGATCAAACAGATCCAATTGGAGCGAGCACAGCTTTCTCTCAATTTTTTCAACAAGAACGCAAATAAGTTTCGTGAGAAGCAGGGGCTAATTGTCGAGTATGCCGACTATGCCAGCAGTCTGCACGACCTGATCAATGGTCTCGCCTTGAGTGAAACCTCGGCGGTAATGGAAGTGGGCCCAGGCGAGGGCCAACTGCTTACCGAGCTTTCGCAGCGCTTCAAGAATCTAACGGCGCTCGACAATTCTAAAGACATGCTGGATAAATCCCGTTCCGCAATTACTGACTGTGGTCGTAGCGGCGTAGAATTTATTCTTGGCGATACGGCCGTAGCTAGAAAAATCGAGCTTAGCAGTGACCTGATTATTTTCGACATGGTGCTGCATCACATCTCTTCTCCTGCGAAGACATTTAAAGATAGCGCCGCCCTTCTTAACCCCGATGGCTATCTACTAATCGTTGAGCTATGCAGTCACGATCAAGACTGGGTTCGAGAATCTTGCGGAGACCTATGGCTTGGCTTCGAGGAAGGCGACTTAGATCATTGGGCCGAGAAGGCCGGCTTGGAGAAGCAACAGAGTTCTTATTTGGGGCTGCGCAATGGATTTCAAATTCAGATGCGAACATTCAAAAATGTTGTATCTGGCGCTTAATTATTCAACCGAACTACTACTATTTGTAATTTAACCATTAACTATCACTACACATTTTTGAGGAAATACTAATGGCAGAATCATCACTGTTTACATCCGAATCAGTATCTGAGGGTCACCCAGATAAAATGGCGGACCAAATCTCCGATGCAATTTTGGATGCTCTGCTAGATCAAGACAAAGGCTCTCGCGTAGCCTGCGAAACCATGATTAAGACTGGCATGGTCATCGTCGCTGGCGAGATTACAACGGAGGCCTATGTCGATATCGAAAACATCGTGCGCGGTGTTGTCAATGATATCGGCTACAACAATTCAGAGAGCGGATTCGATAGCAACACCTGTGCAGTACTCAACGGCATCGGCAAGCAGTCTCCCGATATCGCTATGGGTGTTGACGATAGCGCAGATCACGAGCAGGGCGCAGGCGATCAGGGGTTAATGTTTGGTTACGCTACGAATGAAACCGATGTACTAATGCCCGCACCAATCACTTATTCACATCTCTTGGTAAAGCGTCATTCTGAAGTACGTAAAGATGGCACCCTTTCTTGGCTGCAGCCGGACGCGAAAAGCCAGATTACATTTCGCTACGAAGACGGGAAGCCAGTTGCTATTGATGCCGTTGTGTTATCCACACAGCATAAGGAAGAAATATCACTGAAAGACTTAAAAGAAGCAGTGATGGAAGAAATCATTAAGCCGGTTCTTCCTGAGGCTTGGATCAACGCTGACACGAAGTATTTTATCAATCCAACCGGCCGCTTTGTCATTGGCGGCCCTCATGGTGATTGCGGACTAACTGGCAGAAAAATTATCGTCGACACCTACGGCGGCATGGCACGCCACGGCGGCGGCGCCTTCTCCGGCAAAGATCCATCTAAGGTTGACCGCTCCGCTGCCTATGCAGCGCGCTACGTTGCTAAGAATCTCGTTGCCGCAGGCATCGCCGAGCGCTGCGAGATTCAACTCTCCTACGCCATCGGTGTAGCAGAGCCCACATCTATAAGTGTTGAAACATTCGGCACGGGAAAGGTAAGCAACGGGAAAATCGTTGGGCTTATTCGAGACCATTTCGAGCTTCGCCCGAAAGGCCTGATCAAGATGTTGGATCTAATTAGACCTATCTACAAAGACACCGCAGCTTACGGTCACTTCGGTCGCGAAGACCTCGACCTGAGCTGGGAAAAAACAGACAAAGCCGACGCACTTAACGCAGCAGCTAGTCTATAACACAACATATAAGGATTACGAAATGAACGATTTATCAGTACAAACTAATGCAGTGACCGAAGACTACAAAGTTGCGGATATAGGCCTAGCCGATTTCGGTCGTCGCGAAGTCACATTGGCCGAGGCTGAAATGCCAGCCTTAATGACCCTACGAAAAAAGTACTCTAGCCAGAAGCCACTCGCTGCAGCGAAGATTTTGGGCTGTATACACATGACTGTGCAGACAGCGGTGCTAATTGAAACACTTGTAGAGCTCGGTGCAGAAGTGCGCTGGTCATCTTGCAATATATTCTCCACCCAAGACCATGCTGCCGCTTGCGTTGCTGCCGCTGGAATCGCCGTTTACGCCTGGAAAGGCCAAACTGAAGATGAAGGTGAATGGTGCATAGAACAAACCATTCTAAAAGATGGTGAGCCTTGGGATGTAAACATGATCCTAGATGACGGCGGAGACCTCACTGGAATGGTGCATGAGAAGTACCCTCAGCTGCTAGAGAATATCCATGGTATTACCGAAGAAACAACGACTGGGGTACATCGCCTTCTAGAGATGCTGGAAGAAGGTTCATTAAAGGTTCCTGCGATCAATGTTAACGACTCGGTCACTAAGTCGAAGAACGATAACAAATACGGCTGCCGCCATTCACTCAACGACGGCATCAAGCGCGGCACTGACATGTTGCTTTCCGGTAAGCAGGCATTGGTCGTTGGCTATGGCGACGTAGGCAAGGGTTCTGCACAGAGCTTACGCCAAGAGGGCATGATCGTAAGAATTGCCGAGATCGACCCCATCTGTGGGATGCAGGCCTGCATGGACGGATTCGAAATTGTCTCGCCTTACATCGATGGCATCAATACGGGTTCCAGCGAAGGAATAGACACCGTACTGCTGGGGAAGACAGATCTTATCGTGACAACTACTGGCAATATAAATGTATGCGACAAGTACATGCTGCAAGCAATTAAAAAGGGCGCCGTGATCTGTAATATCGGTCACTTCGATAACGAGATCGACACAGCTTATATGCGCGAGAACTGGGCCTGGGAAGAAGTTAAGCCGCAGGTTCACAAGATCTATCGTGATGGCGTCGAGAACCAAGATAATTACCTGATCCTTCTTTCTGAAGGCCGCCTGATTAACCTGGGCAACGCAACTGGCCACCCATCACGTATCATGGATGGCTCATTCGCAAATCAGGTATTGGCGCAGATGCTCATGTTTGAGAAAAAGTTCGCTGACCTACCCGCGGCCGAGAAGCAAAGCAATCTCTACGTTGAGGTTTTGCCTAAGCATCTCGACGAAGAAGTTGCTGCCATGATGGTCGGCGGTTTCGGTGGAGTGCTAACGAAACTTACTGGTGATCAGGCCAAATACATCAACGTAGATGTTAATGGTCCCTACAAGGCCGATAGTTACAAGTACTAAGCAATAAAATAGAAAGCACTAAGGAAAGCTAAACTATGGATTCGTCTAATCCATCAAAGTACAGCATCGAATTTTTCCCACCTCGTACCGAGGTGGGTGAATCGAAGCTGGATACTGTGCATGCAGAACTGAGCAAGTTGAATCCCGATTTCTTCTCGGTAACCTATGGCGCTGGCGGCTCGACCAAGTCGGGAACGCAGCAGGTGGTATTGCGTTATCAAGCAGCCGGCTCCCAATGCGCTCCCCATCTTTCCTTCGGCGGTTCAGATGAAGAGGAGCTGTGTCAGCTCTTGCAGACTTATATTGATGCAGGCATCAAACGCTTAGTCGCCTTACGCGGCGACATGCCCTCCGGTGTCGGCGCGGCCGTTCAACATCGTTATGCAAATGAACTCGTCGAGTTTATTCGGGCTCAGACAGGCGATCACTTTCATATCGATGTCGCCTGCTATCCCGAGATGCATCCGGAATCAAAGAGCTATAGCTCAGATGTAGACTTCTTTAAGCGCAAGGTGGATGCCGGTGCAAACTCAGCGATCACTCAGTACTTCTACAACCCCGATGCCTATTTCCGCTTTGTGGATTATTGCAGGACAACAGGAATCGATATCCCCATTGTTCCCGGCATCATGCCCATTACCAACTATGCAAACCTCGCCCGCTTCAGTGCCAGCTGTGGTGCTGAGATACCGCGTTGGCTGGACAAACGGTTGACGGGCTTTGGTGATGATAAGGAGAGCCTACGCAACTTCGGTATCGATGTGGTTACCGAATTGTGCGAGGACTTGTTGCAAGGTGGCGCTCCTGGTCTACACTTCTATTCGATGAACCTAAGCCAGGCTGTTACCCAGATTTGGACGAATCTGGATCTTGGTAATCGCCCGCAACGTGAATTGCTATAGGTATTACAATGCGACTGTCTCGCGTTTATCTCGATAGCCCACTCGCACTGAATGCGCTTATCTCGCTTCCCAAAGAGATTGCACACTATCTCAGCAATGTCCTACGTCTGCGCGTCAACGACGAGCTTCTCGTTTTTAATTCGCAGCAGGGAGAATTTCGCGCAAGGATAACCTGGGTTGCGAAGCGAACAGTCGATATAGAGCTAATCGAAAAAATGCGCGGTGCGCACGATACAGCTAAGCAAGCCACTCTCTATATTCACTTAATCCTCGGCCTTTCTCGTGGGGACAGGATGGATTTCTCCGTGCAGAAATCCACTGAGTTGGGCGTGAACGAGATTACCCCTATCTACACCGAATATGGTGAAGTAAGACTTAAACCAGATCGCGTAGAGAAGAAACTTCAACACTGGCAGAAGATAGCTATCAGCGCCTGCGAGCAGAGTGGCAGATTAGATGTTCCGGTGATACACAAACCGATCTCTGTGATGGAATTGTCTTTAAGTGAAAATGCGAACAAGTGGATGTTAGAGCCTAGCGGTTCCGATGTGCTGCCCCAATCGATTGCGGAAAATAACAGTGTCTTATTGATAGGGCCAGAAGGCGGATTCTCGGCTGATGAGATCGACTGGGCGCGATGCAATGATTTTCGCATCGTCGCTTTAGGCTCCAGAATACTACGCACTGAAACTGCACCGGTGGCCGCGCTTGCTATCTTGCAGCACAAGTATGGGGATATGTAAGTTGGTAGCTAAATGCTACTAAAATCGAACCGAGAACGGCCCTATACCTACGCGTTTTCCAAAGAAACTGAGACTGTAGTTTCTCGCATCTAAACCCTTGCCATCGGCTATACACTTGGAGAAGTTCTGCGACCTGCTGCTAGACACAATAGATTATCCGCTGCATAACGTCCTGGCTTGTTAAAAGTTCCTGAGGATTCCATTTGGAAAGCCTACTCGGCTTTACAAAATACTCTTGTGAGATTGTTCACAAATTGGCGCTTGCTAGCGTTGAATATTAAAATTTGTGAACTAGGTTGCCCACAAAAATGGTCAGATTTCACAAAAAAAAACGCCTTTAAAGCAAAGGCGCAAGGTAAATTCATACCCTAAGGGAGAGTTGTTCTTTGTGCTTACTGATTAACGAATTCTGGATAAGCTTCCATGCCACATTCGGACATGTCGACGCCTTCCACCTCTTCTTCTTCAGTAACTCGAAGACCCATGATTGCTTTGATAGCTAACCAAGTGATTAAGCTAGCACCAAACACCCAACCGAAGATCACTAACATGCCGACTAGTTGGCCCACGAAAGTCGCGTCAGAATCGGACAGGAGTACAGCGAAGATGCCGAAGATACCTACAGTACCGTGAACCGAGATGGCGCCGACTGGATCGTCAATCTTCAATTTGTCCAGAGTGATGATGCTAAACACTACGATTGTGCCGCCTACGGCGCCAATGAGGGTAGCAAGTAGTGGACTTGGATCAGCAGGTTCTGCTGTTATGGCTACCAAGCCGGCTAATGCGCCGTTGAGTGCCATTGTCAGGTCAGCCTTACCGAACATTATGCGAGCGACAAGAAGTGCTGCAATCAATCCGCCTGCTGCTGCTGCATTGGTATTTAGGAATACGTTTGCAACTTCGTTAGCGACACCGATGCCACCCAATTTCAGAGTAGAACCGCCGTTGAAACCGAACCATCCCATCCAAAGGATAAATGTGCCTAGTGTCGCCAGTGGCAGGTTAGCTCCTGGAATCGCCTGAGGGGCACCCTTCGAATTATATTTGCCCTTTCTCGGACCTAGTAGAATTACACCAGCCAGTGCTGCACTAGCGCCAGCTAAGTGAACGATACCTGAACCGGCATAGTCGCTGTAGTTCAATTCGAATAGACCGAATACAGCATCGCCGTTCCAAGTCCAGCTACCTTCCATTGGATAGATTAAGCCGGTCATGACAACCGCGAAAGCGAGGAAAGCCCAAAGCTTCATTCGCTCGGCTACCGCACCGGAGACAATCGACATCGCCGTTGCTACGAACACAACCTGGAAGAAAAAGTCAGAAGCGCCCGAGTAGACTGAGTCGCCACCGAAGCCGGCTTCTGCGGAATCGGCAAGTACGCCTGCGATTGCTGCTTCGTCCATCTGCGCTACTGTAGTAACACCAGATAAGAAAAAGCCGCCGTCATACATAATTTGATAACCGCAAACCAAATACATTGTGCAGGCAATCGCATACAGTGCAACATTTTTTGTGAGAATTTCTGTGGTGTTCTTGGAACGAACTAGCCCCGCTTCCAGCATGGCGAAACCTGCCGCCATCCACATGACGAGCGCGCCACAAATGAGAAAATAGAAAGTATCCATCGCATACTGCAATTCAAAAATTTGGTTTTCCACCTCGTACCTCCGGTTCATTAGTCTACTTTTTGCTCTGCACTTAGGCTTTGCGTAGACCGATATTTATCTTGTTAAAATATTACTACTAATTGATTATGTTCCACTGATTCTAGATGGCTTCTTCGCCGGTCTCGCCAGTACGGATACGAATGATCTGAGTTAGCTCTGCAACAAAAATCTTACCGTCGCCGATCTTTCCAGTATTCGCCGCCTTCGTGATCGCCTCTAGAGTTTGATCAAGTAGGCTCGTTGCAATTGCTACTTCTAGTTTCACCTTCGGTAGAAAATCAACTACATACTCAGCACCACGGTACAATTCAGTATGGCCCTTCTGGCGACCAAACCCTTTTACTTCTGTTACGGTAATGCCTTGTACGCCTATTTCAGATAACGCCTCGCGGACATCGTCCAATTTAAATGGCTTGATAATAGCCGTGACTAACTTCATCGTTTTACTCCTTAGCTGTTTTTGCTCTGCTTAAATTTCTACAACTTGTATTGCTCTATGCAGGGGTCGTGCCAGCTATCGAAAGTTATCTAGAAGGCCGAGTTTTCACACAACAATGGCCCTAAATTGGGGGTCAATGGCAATATTTTTGAGCAGTCTCAGTGCGTCTTAGTGATTTATGCCCTAGCGAGGTGCATTTTTTGATATTAAGGAGAGGATCAAGGTTTAAGCGATAACCGAGGCTATACACTTCAGTAACTGCGGATGGCGAGACTGCTGGCCACAAAGCGGGCAGCATCAAAATTGATGATAGAATGGATAATAATTCCCGGATACGTACTTCGTTGCTACCCCAGATGCCCCATGAATAACTAGAGTGAGCGGTAATGTTCAACAATAAATTTGTCGAAGACCTCAGTGCTCGCCTTTCCGCGATACTTCCCTTAGCCGGAGAAGTTCGTGAAGAGCTGCGCACCAAGATAGAGCAATTACTAAAGAGCAGCTTTGCGGGCTTAGATCTATTGAGCCGCGAGGAGTTTGATGCGCAGCGCACTGCATTAGAGCGCGCCGAGAAGCGTATTAAGGAATTGGAAGAATCTCTTCACGAGCTCGGAGGAAAGATGGACCAGTTCGAAGGGCAATCAACGAGCAAGTAGTTTGCTGATCTGACAGCGACGGTAGCTATGCTTGTAAACAACTAAGTCTAGCTCTTCGCGATTCGTAGCCGGCAGGAGAATCTTATTCGCCTACTTCTTTGCGGCAAGGATCGCGCAGACTGTTCCCTTTGCCGCACGGATGTTTCCATCCAAAGCGAGGTCGTACCTGCCCCCTACCTTTGGTAGATCGGCAGGGGCAAGGTTAACGGTGATACGACGAGCCGAAAACTCCAGGCCAGAGTTTATATTGGCACTCCTGACCCTTTCTTTGCCTTCTTTAAATCCAGTTTCGGGGAGACCAACTATCGCGAAAGCGGGAAGACCATTTGACAGGTGGGTCTCCACGGTGGCTTTGAGAGCATCGACGCCGAGGAGGGCGCGAGATTGAATAGTAGCTAATGACATGGGAGAACGAACTGGCCGTGACTACTAATAGATAGTCTACAAATAGTAGTTTCGCCAGCTGGTGAACAAATCACAGACAAAAAAAATGAGCTGCGAGCAGCTCATTCTTCGTAAATTAATTAGCGGCTTATAGGCTGCTACTGACCATGTACGTAACAAGTGCTGCCAGATCTTCGTCTGTGCAAGTGAAACATAGGCCTTTTGGCGGCATAGTATTCAAACCATTGATCGCGTTTGCAACTACGGCCTCCATACCCTTCTCCATGCGTGGAGCCCAGGCATCGGCATTACCATCTCCAACTTTTGGCGCGCCTGCTGCACCTGTGCTGTGACAGGCAAAACAAGACATCATGTAAGTTGCTTCTGCATCAAAACCGTCTGTCAATTGCGCCAGCTGCACTTGCTGCTGGGAATTATCAGCTGAAATTGCAGTTGCGAAAGATGCAACCAATACGAATAGGCCTACTTTAGACATTACTTTCTTAATAGTTAACACGTTTAACTCCTTACTCATTTTATTAAATTCTCAATAATCGGTACTACGACTCTAACCCGTTTAACCTTAATGGTTACTGACTGGACATATACCCAACAAGCGCTGCCAGATCTTCGTCTGTGCAAGTAAAGCATAGACCTTTTGGCGGCATCGCATTCACGCCATTCACTACATTCGCCATGACGGCATCCATTCCCTTCTCCATTCGAGGTGCCCAGGCTTCTGCGTCACCTAGAATCGGCGCGCCTGCTGCTCCAGTGCCATGGCAGGCAAAACAGCTCATCTGGTAGGTAGACTCTAAATCGAATGCCGCAACTTCGACAACGGCTGCTGCAACCGTTTCCACGACCTCTTCAACAACTGCCGCAACTGGAGCCGCAGCCCTTGCTGGTGCAGCTGACGCGCTACCTGCCGTTGAGCCTACACAGGGCTGTCCTGCTAAGCAGACGTTCCCTGCAGGGCGAACATTGTCTTCGATGGATTGCTGCGCAGCGGCATTGCTACCGAGAAGCAGGAAACTTAAATTCATCAGCGCGAGTACCAGCAGGCGCGTTTTGGCAGTCTCTGATTGCACAGAAATAGCTCCTTTAGTGTTGTAAATCATGGGATGTTCGCTCTGGATCGACCCTAGAACCGCTAAATACCTGCTTCACGCCGTTGTTACGGCTAGTGTTATAACGGCACGAGCAATTGTGTCAGAAAAAATGCAGGCGTATTATACCGCTTATTGAGCAAGTCTGGAATACGCGTTTTGAGCCTATTTTAGAGGTTTCGAAATCGAGTCAGGGCCAGTTTCCTAGGGTGCTACGATCAGGCTCAGAGGCGCCAGATGGTAATACAACTCGTCCGGACTACTACTTAGTCCGTAACCGAAGAAAAACTTCACCTGTATCTCGCTGATCCCTAGAGACGCGGGGACGAGGTTATCGACTGCGGTGAGCTCCTCGACGGCGTTGAGGGTCTTGTTGCTAGCCCGAGTGATGACGCCGGGACTGGCCGCGGAATCGACGAACTGTCCCTGCTCATTCAAGAAAAGTATCTGCTCATCGACTACAGCGGCGATAACCAGGAAGCCGGCCCGGCCCACATGCTGGGGATCGATGTCTATGCGTGCAGCGATATCTAGGGAAGCGGCAGGGGTAAACTGATTAGTAAAGCTCACTCCATTGTCTGAGGTAATGCCGCCACTGAAGGTTGCGTTGACGGTAACTCCCGTGAGACTCGCGCTCGAGCCTAGGGGGTTTAGTCCGCCGCTACTGAGAACCGCTTTTATCTTGTAATCCCCGGAGATTCCGCACTCGTCCTTAACGGGAATATCGAAGGTATTTGCTAGCAAAAAATAACTCCCCGGTTGCAAAAATTGCGTCAGTGACGAATCACATTGATTGATGGAATTATTGTCAAAGGCGATGACCTGCAGATTCTCATCGGCGATCAATAGCACCGAATCCAATGTCGAGGATGTCATTCCAAGACTCAGCGTTGCGGCGCTTGTTAATGTAAATCGATAAAGATCGATCGGGCTGGTGTCACTGCTACCGGGCAGTAGTTCACTCACACTGCAATCATTAGCATCTAGAGAATTGATGATTGAACCGAATTCTAGTTCAGCAACTGCACAATTTATCGCTCCGTCGTAGAGCTTCTCAGCGCCGGCGATATCATCGGCTTGTAACCTATCCAGATTGCCAATGTTAGGCGCCATGATGGCGGCGTTAGTAGTTTCATGATCCAGGCCAATCACGTGACCTAGCTCATGTAACGCAATACGTCGAAGGTCTAATCCCTGTATGCCGAATTGGTCCAGCTTGCCGTCGTAAACGTTAAACTCTTCGGTTTGATTTATAATGATATCCGCTTCGGCGATAGTGGGCTCGCCAAGTATTGCCGTATTGTACCTGAGCAGAGTCACGGCGAGCGTGTTATCGCCAAATTCGCTTCCACAAAAACTATCGTTGAAGTCAACGCTACTCAAACCGTCGCTAGCGCAAGGGTCTCGGTTCTCCTCGCGTAGAATAAAATTGAACGATGTCTCGGTATTCCAGTCATCTATCGCTGCAATAAACGCCGCGTTCCAAGTGACACCACTCGCGGCCATTCCATCTATGCCTACGTAGAACTCGATCTCACCCGTTGGCCACTTGCCGCCGTCGATCTCGAAGGCCTGTAACTGCGAGCCTGAGAGAATCAGTAGAAATGAGGCAAGGAGTATTTTATGAATACGGGGCATAGGTCTAGGTGAAAAATATCCTGAATAGGTGGTTGTCAGTTGTTAAAAATAAGTAAGTGCTAACACGCGAGTCGAAATAATTTTTACTCACTCTAGTGGGCCGCCTAGATTCCAATTTCTTCTTGGTATCTGATCTAAGCCACCGCTTGGCAACTTTAGCCAAATACAGAAATTACGTTTGTGCCCGCAAGCACACTGCTAGTGACAGGAGAATTCGGCACTACTGCCTATACGACCCGTCTTGAATGGAACGCCACCACTGTTCGTTTTCCAGGTACCAATCAACGGTTTTGTTGAGGCCAGAATCGAAGTCTTCGCGCGGGTCGTAGTCAAGTTCTAACGAGATCTTCGCCGCGTTGATGGCATAGCGCGTATCGTGACCCGGCCTGTCCGTAACGAAGCTAATAAGAGAACTCGCAGGCTCGCCTTTAGCGCAGGGAGAATCAGGGAATCTAGCGGCTAATTCCTTGTCATCGGCGAAGCGCCCGTCTATCAATTCACACAGCAGATTAACGACGTCCAGATTCGCCCACTCGTTGTTGCCTCCGATATTGTAGGTCTCGCCGTGCCGGCCCTTCTTAATGACAAGCTCGATGCCGCGATTGTGGTCATCGACATACAGCCAGTCGCGAATCTGTTGGCCATCGCCATAGATAGGCAGATCTTTACCGGCGAGGATGTTGAGGATACATACTGGCAGCAACTTCTCTGGAAACTGATACGGTCCATAGTTGTTCGAGCAGTTGCTAGTGGTGACTTTCAATCCGAAGGTGTGGTGATAGGAGCGTACTAGGTGATCGGATGATGCCTTGCTCGCCGCATAAGGAGAGTTAGGAGCATAGGGGGTCGATTCTGAGAACGCCGGGTCGTCCGCACCCAAAGTGCCATACACCTCATCGGTGGAGACATGATGAAACAGATGATCGGGCTTCGCGCCTTCTTCGATCCAAAATTTCTTCGCCGCCTTCAACAGGCAGTGGGTGCCAACTATATTCGTGTCGATGAAGGCATCTGGCCCGGTGATTGAGCGATCGACATGGCTCTCTGCTGCGAAGTGAACGATCGTGTCGATGTCGTGTTTGGCGAGAAGCGAATCGACAAGAGGCTGGGCACAGATAGAACCATGAACAAATACGAACCATTCTTCCGCAGAAAGATTCGACAGATTGCTCTTGTTCCCTGCATAGGTTAATGCGTCGAGAACAATTATCCTATCTTGCGGGTTCGACGCGTGCCAGTAGTTGACGAAGCTTGTGCCGATAAAGCCGGCGGCGCCGGTTACTAATAAATTTGCCATTGATTCAATCTCTTTGCTGCCTCTTGCGTATCTCTTATGTGCTGCTTATTCGCCTTTTAGTTTAACAGCTCAGAGCGTTGCTGCTGATTTACCAGCCAGCTGCCTAATCACTAGCCTTAGTTGTGCCTTCCAGTCCTCGACGGGACATTCAAATTCGGCCAACACACGACTTCGGTCTAGAACGCTATAAGCCGGACGCCTAGCGGGAGTAGGATAGGCGCTAGTGGCAATTGGACTAATTGGGATCGCCTTGCTCAGTAGTCCTTCCTGTAGTGCTTGATACTGTATCTCTTGTGCAAACTCGAACCAGCTGATGCTAGCGCCGTCGGTCCAATGATAGATCCCCTGATAATTTTGACACGGAATCATAGCAAAGATTAGATCGGCCAGACCATGGGTAGAGCTTGGTGAGCCGACCTGGTCATTAACGACTGAGAGTTGATCCCTCTCGCCCATCAGCCGCAGCATGGCCTTTACAAAATTATTGCCGTGTTCGGAGTACAGCCAGGAGGTGCGGACTATCGCACTACACCCGTTGGCCAGTGCCTGTATCTGTTGCTCGCCAGCCAACTTGGAGGCGCCATAGGCTCCTAGGGGATTGGTCTGTTGATTGACGGTATAGGGTGTCTTGCTTGTGCCGTCAAAGACAAAATCAGTCGATATGTGAATAAGTCGCGCTTGGTTCGCGGCCACCCAGCTGGCAATCGCGCCTGCCCCCTGCGCATTCACCAGGGCGGCGCCCGCAGCGTCGGACTCGGCCTTATCGACCTGAGTATAAGCCGCCGCGTTGACGACTACTGAGGGTTTTAGCTCGGATAGGACGGCATCCGTCATCTCTGCCTTGCCAATATCCAGTGCAGATCGGCTTAGTACTTTAAGCTGGTATTGAGGCAGGGGTGATTCGGCCCACAGCTGCGATAGTGTCTGACCCAGCTGCCCCGTTGCACCGGTTACAACTATGAGTGGAGAGCTCATGAGCTAGGGGAATAATGCGGAGCTTCGGCCAGCAGCAGGCCAGCCTCATCCTTGCCCGAGAGCAGGGGCGAATCATTAATCAAGGGCCACTGGATACCAACCGCCGGATCATTCCACAGCAGGCTGTGCTCGTGGTCTGGGCAGTAATAGTCGCTGCACTTGTAAGACAGCTCGGCGGATTCGCTGAGCACGTAGAAGCCGTGAGCGAAGCCGGGTGGAACCCATAACTGACGCTTGTTCTGGGCCGACAAGATCTCGCCAGCCCACTGTCCGAACGTCACCGAGTCTTTGCGCATATCCACCGCGACATCGAATACCTCGCCGGATACAACACGGACGAGTTTTCCCTGCGGCTGCTTCAACTGATAGTGCAATCCGCGCAGCGTGCCTTGCACGGAACGACTTTGATTGTCCTGTACGAATCGAGCATCGATTCCGTTTTCTTTAAACCAGGATTCCCGGAAGGTTTCCATGAAATAACCGCGGGCATCGCCGTGCACGGTTGGCTCGAGGAGTAACACATCGGGAATTGAGGTTTCAATTATTTTCATCAGAGTTTACTGCCTACCAAAATTTCTAGTTCAGTGCCCGTGTTCGAGTAGTTGAAGCAGGTATTTCCCGTAACCGCTTTTCCCCAGAGACTGCGCTAAATTTTCGAGTTGCTTTGCATCGATGAATGACTGCCTATAGGCGATCTCCTCGGGACAACCGATCTTCAGCCCCTGCCGTTCTTCCAAGACGCGTATAAAATTCGCGGCGTCTAACAATGATTGTATGGTGCCTGTATCTAGCCAGGCGGTTCCACGATCGAATAGTTCAACCTTCAAGGACTTACGTTCGAGATAAACTTTATTTACATCCGTTATCTCGAGTTCTCCGCGCGGCGAAGGCTTGATCGACTTGGCGATATCGACGACATCGTTGTCGTACATATACAGGCCGGTTACCGCGTAGTGAGACTTCGGGTTCGCCGGCTTCTCTTCCAGCCCAATCGCATTGTTCTCGGCGTCTAACTCGACAACACCGTAGCGTTCTGGATCGGTTACATAATACGCGAATACAGTGGCGCCCTGCTCCTGCTCGACGGCGCTCTTGAGCGTGTCTTCTATTCTGTTGCCATAGAAGATATTGTCGCCCAATATCAGGCACACACGACTGCCGCCGATGAACTCTTCGCCGATCAGGAACGCCTGCGCCAAGCCCTCTGGTTTGGGTTGCTGTCGGTAACAGATATCCAAGCCCCATTTGCGGCCATCGCCCAAGAGCGATTCATACACGGCGGCATCTTCGGGAGTGGTGATTATCAGGATCTCGCGAATACCCGCCTGCATGAGTGTAGACAGGGGGTAGTAGATCATTGGCTTGTCATAGACCGGCATAAGCTGTTTGCTTACTACCTGAGTCATAGGGTGGAGGCGGCTACCACTTCCGCCAGCGAGGATAATTCCTTTTGTCATTTAATTTCTCTTGTCGAGGCTCCTGTTATTGAAGCTCGTACTTATCATGCGTCGGTTGTTCTAGACGCTGTCGACTATTTCACAAACTGTTGCAGATAAAGCCTGCTACTCTGCGGATTCGCAAATCGACTCAATTAATTTGGGCAGTTCCTCATAGAAGGTAGTGCTCGGCTTGAAACCCAATTCAGACACCGCTTTCTCATTGGAGAACAGGTTGTCTGAGATCAAGTTCCGATAGGTTCTAGCACTGATAGCGCCACTCCCGCCCGTAATCGAGGACACAAAGCCCGCTATTTGCGATGCGCCATATAATACCATATGCGGTGTGCGCCAGCGTGGGAATGACTTGCCAAGGGCCGCATAGATGGCTCTCTCCATTGCTGCTACCGAATAACTTTCACCGTCTGTCACTGTATAGCTCTTCTGGCCTGATTCGTCAGCCTCCATAGCTAATAGTAAAGCGGCCGCGAGATCGTCGACCGAGATCAGTGAGATCTGGTTATTTACTTCAGGTAGGGGCGGCAGCCTACCCCTCTCAATCATTGAGATCATGCGGCTGATATTGCCCTTCATGCCCGCACCATAAACATTCACGGATCTCAGGATCACAGATGAGATCTTGCCCTGCTTGGATGCGGTCTCGATAAGCTGCTCGGCTTGAAATTTCGATTCGCCATAGGCGGTCACATCACCCTCTCCCATGGCGGCAGCTTCGGCAAGAGTGCTGCTGAGGTACAGAAAACGCCTGACTCTGGCATTGGTGGCAGCGATTAAGAGATTACTGGCTCCTACAAAGTTAGACTCCATTGCTTGGCGTTCAAGCCCCTTACCTACATGGGCAAGTCCGGCAAGATGGATGACTAGCTCTCGGCCGGAGCAGGCTTCGCCTAGGCTACGCTCATCCTCCAACGACCCTATGATGTAGCCTGCTCCAAGCGTCAGGGGTATCTGGCTGAATTGAGAAGGGTCTCTAAGCAGAATCTGCACATCGTGGCCCTTCCCCA
>JAPKAI010000146.1 GCA_028825335.1 Gammaproteobacteria bacterium
AAGGTGTTTGTGACTTACGTTGAACAACCGACAGCTCATCATTCAACCCCCAGCCCTAGCAAAACCCCAACAGAAGTAGTATTTTCTTAAAATGAGACTAAGAACCAACACGAGAACAAAAAAATGAAGAACAACCAACCCAGACCACCCATTGCCGTAGCACGCGCAGCCCAAAACGAACTCCTACCGCGCTTGCGTGTTATCTTCTTCATCCTCGCCTCCCTCCTGCTCCTAGTGGTAACCCTAAGCCCAGTCTCAAACCTATTCGCCGCCGAAGACAACGAATTCGTTGGCGAACGAATCGTTCACTTACTCCAAGAGCCGCGCCACAGAACAGTGCACAGCGAGGGCGATCTCTACTTACTTGATGTGCAGGTCAACCCAGGCGATACCTCTCTGCCTCACGTTCACGATCAGGCCATCATGCTGACCTATATCAGCATGGCCGATGGTCCACGCGATGGTCAGATCGGCAACAATATCGACTACGCCAGCGAGGCAATAACGCACAAGGTGTCAAATGCGGGCCCAGGTCTATTTCGCATCATCGCCCTGGTCAATGGCAGCGCCGGAAATATCGACTTACGTGCCGATAGGCCGTCTGGCTTAAGCGGTGAGCCAGAACTCGAAAATGCATGGTTTAGATCCTATCGAGTTGAACTAGCTCCGGGTGAGGAAACCCAAGTTCAACATCATCAGCTGCCGAGCGTGGTTGTCCAGGTTGTCGATGGCTTGCTACAAGTTACTAGAGATGACCAAGTGGTCGATGAGCTCGATCATCCTGGCAACTGGTCCTGGCGAAAGGCTGGGCAGTCTTATTCAGTTAAAAATGTCGGAGGTATTGCCACAGCCGTCGTGATCAACGAGGGCAGATTCTAAACCCATTTATTGATCTCAGTGATTGCTGTGTTTTCTTTGACGCTCTCCTTTACCCTCTGCTCTGACTTCTGGTAGGCCTCAAACTCGTTTCGATGATTGACTCCGTTTCTCCAAGTGATGCACGCCGGCTAGTTTTTGCTTGCCAGGGTCTGGCAAGCCGACGCACGTTCGGCAGCGGCCTAGGAGCGACACAAAAAGCTATCGAGCATCTAGGCTACGTGCAGATCGATACGCTCTCGGTGGTCGCTAGAGCGCACATTCATACGCTCTGGAATCGGGTCTCTGCGTTCAAGGCTACCGATATCGATGTGCTGCAGGAGCAGGGGGCCGTATTCGAGCATTGGGCTCATGCTCTAGCCATCTTGCCGATGAGGGACTACCGCTACTCGTTGCCGATGATGCAACGCATCGCCTCTGGCGATACCCATTGGTATCCGAAAGACCATAATCAGGTGACGAAGGTTCTGAAGCGTATTCGTGAGGAAGGGCCCTTATCAGCGAAGGATTTCAAAGATAAGAAAACCAGTGATGCTATGTGGGCGCGCTCTCCCTCAAAGATGGCGCTGGAGCAACTCTTCATGGAGGGTGAGCTCATGGTTCCTCGCCGTAATAATTTCCACAAAGTCTATGATCTGCGCGAGCGCGTATTGCCCAGTGATATAGATGTCAGCACACCAACAATCGAGGAGCTGTGTGGTCATTTGATAGGGAGCTATCTGCGCGCGCAGGGTCTGGCTCAGATTGCGGAGCTGACCTATCTGCGTAAAGGTCTGGGAAAAAAGATGTCTCAAACTGTGGCCGATTTTGTTGAAGAGGGCATGCTGCAGGAGCTAGAAATTAATGGGCAGATTTATTACGCAACACCGAAATCCCTGAAGGTTATCGATCACCGAACGCCCAGCCCTAAATTGCGAATCCTCTCGCCATTCGACAATTCAGTCATTCAGCGCAAACGCCTCGCCTCGCTCTTCGAATTCGACTATCAGATCGAGTGTTATGTGCCCAAGGCGAAACGCAAGTACGGATACTTCTGTCTGCCGGTATTGCGTGGGAATCGATTCGTTGCGCGTCTCGATGCGAGGGCGGATAGGAAGACTGGTGTGTTTCATGTAATGAATCTATATCTAGAGAAAAACGTTAAGAACAGAGAGGTTTTTTTGACTGCTTTAAGTGCAGAGCTCCAGCGCTTTGCCAAATTCGATAGCTGCGCTACTGTAAAGATTCACGCAATACAGCAAATGGAATAAACGCAAGCGGTTACAGCTGTGGATTACTTAATACGCGGCATTTGAGTCTGTCAGTATGTTCTTGGAATTTGATAAAAAACAACAATTTACTAAAGATATCTACAGTAGCACCGATAGGTTGGGTAACAACGTGTTGAAATGGCTTAGGTTAGGATTAGATTCTTAGCGCTAGGCCTTTTTTTCGCCCAAAGATCGTGCTCAGCTCGTTGAGGATTAGACTGAATTCTTACTAGGAAGTTGCTCTAGCTTCTCTTTCGGGCAGGCAATCACATCGTCTTGGCCAGAAATGCGCCATTCATCGAAGGGGATAAGTTCATAGTTGCCGCTCAGCTTTGCTTTAGCTCCACGACGTCTTGCCTTGCTGCCGTCTGCTTTACGGTTGTTGAGCCGGAACAGCACGTAGTCTGTGGGCAGCGCCGCTCTGAGTTCATCTAGGCAGGCAAAGGAGAGTGTATTGCCATAGGTAACCTCGACTACTATCACCGGACGAGACTTTTCTAGCGTATCTGTTAAACCTTCGACTACATTCTTCTCGAAACCCTCGACATCAATCTTGAGAAGGGCGATATCTTGGAGTTTGTTCTGTGCCAGATAGTCATCGCCGCGAACCAAAGCCAACTTACCGAGGTTCTTATTGCCTTTGCTAACCGTGCCGGCGTCGAAAGAGCCTATACCCTGATTGCGCCCGGTTGGCGCATAGAAATCTAATTCTTCTTGTTGGTTGCTGAGGCCGACTTTGTGCAGCTGTATATTGCCTATTGCATTCAGTTCGCTATGGCGTTCGAGTTTCTGGCTGACTATAGAGTAAGGCTCGAATGAATGCACCTGGTCGGCGTGCAGAGACATGAACAACGAGTGCTGGCCTATATTTGCACCTATGTCGAAGAAGGACTGCGCGGGCCCATTCGCTGGCTGCCTTAGGTTTAGCATCGTATCGCGCAGGAAGAAAAGTAGGGGCTTTTCGAATGCGCCCATATAGAAAAGGGTGAATTCGACACTATTGTTGAGGTTGCCCTGATACATAAGGCCAAAAAAATCTGTGGCAAAGGGGGCATCCGGCACGTCGCCATAGCTGCACAGCTTCTTATAGACAGCTTTCTTGTGGCGCAGATCGATCCATTTTTGATTCCAAACGAATCGAAAGATTCTGTGCAGTAGTTTCATTGCTTTGCTGTGGGGGTCGTGTGCTTTTACGAAGGCTCCTATTGTACAGCTTATCCGCCATACGCGAATGGCGTTTGTGTGGCCTTAACATACAGTGGATGCTTAGGCGCTCCGGAGGCATTAATGCCGAGGCAGAGCAGTTTAGGATAGCAGTCTCGGATTTTGTCCGATCTTCCTAGGAGCTCACCCTGATTCCCCCAACAGGCGATGCTCAGAGTCGCTTCGCTGATAGCCGTGGCAATCCAGCGATCATTGCTTCGGCCTATCGGCTCTGCAGAACGCTTCAGGTCTTTAGGCTTTGTCGCACAGAAGGCGAAAAGGTTGACGATCTCCATGCTTTTGCAGCCCCATGCTTCGGCGAAGCCAACACAGCGCCTAATCGTGGGGTCATCCTCTCGCTGATCAGCTGTCGAAGGGTTCAAACCGATGAACACCGCCTTGCCAGATCCTTCATTCCATGACCTGCTGAGGCTGTAACGGTAGCTTTTGCACCTAGAAAAGCGGGCATTTTGTGATGTGTATTGCATATCTACTCGTAAGTGGCGTTTGAGGTTTGGTAAACCCTCAAGTTT
>JAPKAI010000147.1 GCA_028825335.1 Gammaproteobacteria bacterium
GCGCAAACGCTCGAGCGCATGGTGCAGGCAACAGACACCCTCGAGCTCATGCAGCGCTCTGGACTTAATACTGAGATATTCAGTGGCGGTGGTACCGGCACCTACAATATTGACCACGAGACGAAGGGAATGACGGATGTGCAGGTCGGTAGTTACGTATTCATGGATGCGCAATATATTTCGATAGGCGGCGAGGAAGATATAGAAGTGTATTCCGACTTCGCCACTTCACTAACGGTGATGACGACTGTCTTGAACGATCAATACGAAGGTCGCGCCACCTCCGATGCTGGCGCCAAGGCCTGCACCATCAATCAGCCCTGGCCTATAGTGAAGGGCGAATCCAATATTACCTATCGATCTGGTTCTGACGAGTTTGGCACTATCATCTATGGCGACGACCCATCGCGTAACTACAAGGTCGGAGACAAGCTCGAAGTCATCGTCTCGCACTGCGATCCAGTGGTGAACCTATACGATCAATTGTATGCAATTCGTGGAGACAAGGTCGAAGCAGTATGGCCAATTTCGGCGAGAGGTATGTCAGCCTAAGAGGACTTCTTAAGAAAAAGTAAAAGGGAGCTTTCGCTCCCTTTTTTTATGCGTTAAATAAGGCTCGCAGGTGCGGGTTCAACATTCTTCCCTGCGGATCTAGCTCGCGCCGCAGCTCCATAAAATCTTTGAAGCGCGGATACAGCTCGGCCAGCTCAAGATGGGTGAGACTGTGTACTTTTCCCCAGTGTGGCCTGCCGCCGTACTTCCAAAAGATGGGCTCAATGATGTTAAAATAGGGTCGATAGTCTTCGCTAGCCGCTCGGTGAATCGAAATCGTTGCATGAGGATGATCTCCGTAAGCCATGCTTAGCCAGTCATCATCGGCACCGACATAACGGTATTCCAACACGAAGTTCACATCGATCGCCCGATCATAGATTGTCTTAAGAATCTCTCGCAGACATTCAGCTCCCACTTCCGCGGGCACCGAATACTCCATTTCGTTGAAGCGACTATTCCGGATATTGGAAAGTATCTTATGAGATATATCTACAGACTCACTTGGTTGAATGCGCGATGCTGTCGCGTTCGACTGTCGAAGGCGCTCGGCCGGAGTAGGATTTTCGCTTAGACCCAAGGACTCAGCTATCGACGCGTCGCTAGTAGGCTCTGCATCCAATTCCACCTCGCCGATGGGATCATCTGTCTCATCGATAGACAGCACCAGTGAATAATCTGAATACACCAGCGGAAAAATCTCAAAGTGTCGATGGTTCGCTGCTAGCTCATCGAAGTTCACGAGAATATCTTCGGTTGGCGCCGCCCATTCACGCTTCTTCAATTTGTAGGCTTCTCTGTTCTGCATTGTTACCTGAGTAACGATGCCAAGCGCTCCTAAGTTCACGCGAGCAGCGTGCAGTAAATCTTCGTCACTGGAATCGATGTCCATGACGCTGCCATCCGGAGTCACTAGGCGCAAGGAGGTAATAAACGATGACAATGCTTGGAGAGTTACGCCAGTGCCATGAGTACCGGTCGCTATCGCGCCTGCTACGGTCTGTCGATCTATGTCGGGCAGATTGATCATGCCCTGCCCGATCGCATCGAGCTGTACTCCAAGATCGCCTAGGCGAGAACCGGCACCCAAGGTCACCTGATTATTCACCCTATCTGAATCTAGGATGCCGCTAAGTTGATCAATCACGACGAGATGTCCGTCGGTTGGTACCAGCGGGCTAAATGAGTGACCTGATCCCACTGGGCGAATCGGCCCTAACGTATTTCTCAATAGGCTCGTTAGTTCTTCTTCGCTACCTATATCGTAACGACCAACTGGCTGACAGGTCTGACCACCAGACCAGTTGCTCCAAGACGCCGACTGTGCGAATGCTCCGCCTGAACCTGCATACGCTCCGAACAACGCCGCTCTCACGCTAGAAGCTAGAAACGTGCGTCTCGATATCTGCTTCATTGGTTGAGCCCCGCCATGTAAGCAACCATCGCTCTAAAATCGGAGACCTCGCAAGCCATGCAATAGCCAAGAGGCGGCATGGAGTTAAAGCCTTTAACCACGTTGTTAATAATAGCTTCTTCACCTTGCTGCAATCTTCGCTGCCATTCGGCTGTATCACCTACAACTGGGGCTCCTGCTTCGCCGGTGATATGGCACAGAGCACAACTGCGAGACCACTTGGCCATCACCTCTTCATCATTGGCCGCCGTGCGCAGCGTGGGTGGCCTGAACTGCTCGCCGGATCCGAGGTTCTGGCTTGCAACACTTGAGCAAGCGCTCAGCAGCACTGCAATGAGCGCAAAGGAAAATAAATGGGGGAAAGATTTTTTCATGTTCGTCCAATAATCAAACTGTAAACCACCTTAACCAGTGAGTCATAAACTGTCAATTGAGTATTACTAGGGGAAATTTGAATGGCGTTAATCTTCATACCGCTTGTTTTTCGCCTGCGCATTCAAGGATCGAAATGCTTCTAGTTTCTCCTTGATGCGCGTTTCCAAGCCGGTGTTTTTAGGGTGATAGAACTGCTCATCCTTCAACTCCAGCGGTAGATAATTTTCACCAGCGGCAAAACCATTCTCTTCGTCATGGGCATAGCGGTAGTCTTCACCATAGCCTAGTGAATTACTTAAAGAGGTGCTGGAATTTCTTAGATGCAGTGGAACCTCCAAACTGCCGTTCTGGTTCACCGCTTGCTTCGCCGCATTGAACGCGGCATAGACCGCATTGCTCTTCGGCGCGCTAGCCAGATATATCGTCGCCTGCGCTAGGGCCAGATCGCCTTCGGGACTACCGAGACGCGTGTAGGTGTCCCAACAACTAAGTGTTAGTGGCAGAGCTCTAGGGTCTGCGATACCAATATCTTCAGACGCCATCCGTACTAAGCGTCGTGCCAGGTAGATCGGGTCGCAGCCGCCATCTAACATTCTCGCCAGCCAGTACAAGGCGGCATCAGGTGATGAACCTCGCACTGCTTTGTGAAGGGCTGAAATTTGTTCGTAGAAACTATCTCCACCTTTGTCGAAGCGTCGACTGCCCTCTTCTAATACCTGCTGAACATGGCCGTCCGCTATCGTTCTATGCCCTTGTTCTACCTCTGCCATGTCGCTTAACACTTCGAGATAGTTGAGAACGCGGCGCGCATCGCCATCGCCTGCACGGGCGAGCATCTGTCTCTGCGACCCGCTCAGATCTAGATTGAGCGCAGCTAAGCCCCTCTCCGCGTCCTCTAGGGCGTTTTCGATGACTCCTAACAGATCATTTTCGGTCAGGGGCTTAAGCAGATATACCCGCGCTCTCGAGAGCAAGGCATTGTTCAATTCGAAGGATGGGTTCTCTGTGGTAGCACCGATAAACAGTACAGTTCCGTTCTCGATATGAGGCAGGAAGGCATCTTGCTGTGCCTTGTTGAAACGATGAACCTCATCGACAAATAGGATGGTCTGGCTGGAACCACCTGCCTGATGATATTTGGCGCGCTCTATCGTCGCACGAATCTCCTTCACACCATCGAGCACGGCAGACAGAGATTCGAAGTGATAGTCACAAGTGGCAGCAATTATCTTCGCCAGAGTAGTCTTGCCTACACCCGGCGGACCCCAAAGAATCATCGAGTGCGGTAGCTTGTTCTGGATTGCCTCATAGATAGATTTGCCTGGGCTCAATAGATGATCTTGCCCAATGAACTCGTCTAGATTTAACGGGCGCAGCCTTGCAGCCAACGGCTTATAGCGCTGCTCGGAATCCTCATCTGGCAATAGTGATTGGTTCATAGTGTGCTTTCTTAGAGGCTCACGTGAGCAGTATGTACTTAATCATCTGCAAGCAGTGCGCTGATCTTCTCT
>JAPKAI010000059.1 GCA_028825335.1 Gammaproteobacteria bacterium
CAGAAGCACCAGAAGGGAATTGGACGCAAGAAGTTGACGCGGCAATGGGATTGGATAATAGCCGGAATGAATTAGGAATCGATGTTGCCAAACAAAACACTCATGATGCGCTAAAACCCGAAGGAGTCAGATACCTTTTTATTCCGCTGATTGAGTCTTGTGCCAAATTCTTACGTATTGAAAGTTAACTTGTAAGCACCCATGAATTGAACCTAACCCGATCTAATCCGCCAAAAACGTTCTAACGCGCTCAACAAAACCCTCAAGCTGATCGTGGTGTACCCAATGCCCGGCTTTCTCAAACACTTCAACTTCGATAGGGCAGTTGAAGTGTTCAGTGCGTCCGTCGGCAACTGGGTCTGACGCCCACGACTCCACACCTCGTACCAGTAAAGTTGGGCACTTAATGTCGGCCCACAATTTCTTTAAGTCATTGTTAGGCAGACCACTAAAAGCGAAGAAGCGCACATAGTTGTCGAATTTCCAACTAAAGGTGCCGTCTTCATTTTGATTACTACCGTGGATAGTCAGGTGCCGAGCTTGCGCTTCTGACAGGTGAGGGTTTTCATTCTGCATACGCTGGAATGCATCTTCCAAAGTGGGGTAACGCCGTGCTGAGCGCCCCGACGACTTGCGCAGGTCTCCCATCCAATCGCGAATTCGGTCTCCTATGGATTTTTCCATAAGTTTTTCTTGCATGGATGGGGAGGATCCCAGGCCTTCTATAGCAACTAGTTTTTTTACATTGTCTGGATATACAGAAGTGTATAACAAGGAAATAGAGCCACCTAGGGAATGGCCAATAATGGTTACCGGCCTCATATCCTTCTGATGTAATAACTGGGCGATATCGTAAACGTAGTCTAACTGGGTGTAAGTACCGCCTTCCATCCACTGGCTATCTCCATGACCCCGCAAATCCGGCGCGATAATATGGTATTCGTCGCGAAAATGTTCGGCAACCCAATCCCAATTGCGACAGTGGTCACGCCCGCCGTGAATCAAGATCATGGGGGGTGCACCGGGATTTCCCCAGTCCACATAATTAAGACGAAGACGCTGAGAAAAATAGTTGTGCGAAGTAGGACCGGCAATGATTGAATTATCTGCTGGCATAGGCAAATTTACCTTATTAAAAAGCGGATTGTAACGCATTCATGACACATGAAACTCACACCCTTGAGTATGCAAGATTCTTACAGACTGCACGTGCCTACCATGACCCAAGCAGAGTGGGTATTGGTAAGAAATAATCAGGCTAGGTCTTCCAACACTCATGGCAATAACTATCTCCGCGCCTAAGTCTAATTCCAACTATCATGAGTTAGCACCAATTTCCCAAATTGGTCCCCTGTGTGCATTTTATTATAAGCCTGACGAATATCTCTTATGGAGGTGGGTCCATCCATCCGAGGCTGCATCTGCAACGTATTAACCAGATCAACCATGCTGGCAAAGTCCGCGTTGTTACCCATGGTAGTTCCCTGAATAGTGATTTGTTTGAAAAACATTTTCCTTAGATCGATGTTAGAAGGGAAACCACGAGTAGCGCCAAAGAAAGTCAATCTCCCTCCAGGCTTCAGACAATCCAGTAATGAGGCAAAGCCATCGCCACCGGCGCTGTCTACAACCAGATCAATGCCATCTGATTCGGTTAGCGCTTGTAATTGCTTGACCCAATCTTCACTGTGGTAATTCACGCCAGCGATAGCTCCATCTGCCACCGCTGCGTCAATTTTCTCATCACTGCTGGAAGTAACATAAACCTTCGCCCCGCGTCCCACAGCCATCGCCAGCATTAGCGAAGACACACCACCACCGATTCCGCTTATAACAACCACCTGGCCCGATTCCAGTTTGCCCTGGGTGAACAAGGCTCGGTACCCTGTAATGCCCGCAAGAGGCAGCGCTGCCGCTTGTTCAAAGCTCAAAAAATCTGGCTTCGCGAAGATATTTTCGGCGGGCACCCTTACGTACTCCGCTTGCGTGCCATCCTCTGGCAGGCCGAGAATACTGAACTCTTTACCCTGCACTCGAGGATTATCACCGAAACGTAAACTCGGATTAATGATTACCGCACTGCCAACCAAGCCAGCATCAATACTGCTACCGACCTTGTCTACTACACCGGCTCCATCCGAGCCAAGAATAATCGGCGGCTTAATGCCCGCATACAAACCCCGAACTATCCACAGATCACGATGATTGAGTGCACTGGCCATTACCTTAACAGTCACTTCATTTTCCCCCGGCTCTGGATACGGCACATCGGTAGTCACCAGAGAATCGAACAAATTCATTCCTTTGGCATCCCTCTTTAGCTCTTGTAAGACAATGGCTTTCATATTGGCACTCCGTGATTTTTCGATTTAGGAAAAGGAAATAGGTCGACTATTTTGCATATTACCGCTTGCCAATTGCTAGCGTCCACTAACGAAGATAAAATCTGAACTCAGTATAAATATAAGAAGAACAAGGGCACTGAAAAGCTAACTGCCAAAACCAAAATATTAGGGGACGCTGTAAAGTTACTAATTTATAGGTGTCCCCAAAGGAAACAAAGGACATTAGTTTCCCTCTAACCACCAATCTACGGCGCAGGCCAAATAATTTCTGCCAACACCGGCAGATGATCCGATGGATAGCGGCCATCCCACTGATCACTCAAAGCAGCGTAGCGCAGCACCTTGGTGCCTTCTGCCACGAACACATAGTCTATCCGATCGCCTGTGTCACCAACTTTGACAGTAAAGCCGCCAAACGTCCCTTCTGGCCCATGCGGTTCAGACACAGACTCTAATTTGGAGTCTACAAGCATAGACGTCATTGTGGCGTAGGCCTCACTCTCCGGCGGCACATTAAAGTCCCCTGTCACCACTACGGGCATGTTGCCGCTAAGAGTTTTGAGCCGATCGAGGATGAGCTCGGCGCTTCGAGCACGAGCGACTTCACCCCGATGATCGAAATGAGTATTTAAATGAATGAATTCCTGCTTAGACTCTCTGTCTCTAAACTTAACCCAGGTGGCTATCCGAGGCAGTGCCGCATCCCAGCTTTTACTGCCAATTTGATCAGGATTTTTTGAAAGCCAAAACTCACCGCTATCCAAAAGCTGAAAACGATCTCGGCGATAAAAGATGGGGGAAAACTCACCACTATTTTTACCGTCATTTCTTCCCACGCCATACCAACTGTAGTTGGGCAATAAGACTGTAAGATCATCGATTTGGCTGCGCAGAACTTCTTGCATACCAATGAGGTCAGCAGCGTGAAACCTAACAACACTTGCGACCATTCCCTTGCGATTAGGCCACGCATGCTCGCCATCATCGGGGTTGTTGTAACGAATATTAAAACTCAAAACATTGACACTGCTAGCGGCACTTGAACTAACAGCGCCTTGCTCAGCTGCTATCCCTAACCGGGCAAACATTATCAAGGTAAGTAATAGTAATGGAAAAATGGTTTTCATAGGATTAGACCTGATTTGTAAACACCAAATAATTAGCTATTATAAGAACAATAAGTGACACTGAGATAATAGTAAATTAATGCATTAACTCTTCAAACTCTATGCCATTCGATTCACAATATAGACGACCTATATTTACTCTGTAAGAAACCGCTGGATGTGAAAATGGCAATGATGCTGAGAAACGTATAATCTGACAGTTGCCCTGTCAAACAGGGCGAGTCTTATGCCAGAATATTTAACAGAATCAGCTAGAAGAAGTGAACTATGCATAGAACTACAGGATTTCTCGCTGCTCTTTTAGTGAGATTTTCGGCTCCCTCTGCCTTCGCTCGCAATAAAATACTATAGGAGCAGGTCTGTTACACCCCAGCAAGTACATCGCATCAATGGCAAAGAGGAAATTATGAGTACATATCAAAAATCACAGGATGCAATTTCTGCCCTGACGTCAGAGCAGTTCCGAGTGACCCAAGAAAGTGGTACTGAGCGCCCTGGTACTGGCGAGCTATTAGAGAACACATTGCCTGGCATATACGTAGATGTGGTCTCTGGAGAGCCTTTGTTTGCGTCGTCTGCCAAGTATGAATCAGGATGTGGCTGGCCAAGCTTTACCAAAGCGATAGACTCAGTCAATGTTAATGAAATTACTGATACAACACACGGCATGGTCCGGACTGAAGTGCGTTCTACTCATGGTGATAGTCACCTAGGGCATGTATTTCCAGACGGGCCCAAAGATCAAGGCGGACTGCGTTATTGTATTAATTCAGCCTCACTGCGTTTCATCCCTCGAGATGAGATGAGCAGCCAAGGATATGAAGCCTATTTAGATCAAGTAGAGGATATTTAGCAATGGCAAATGAACGTGCAGTCTTAGCCGGTGGTTGTTTCTGGGGCATGCAGGATCTTATTCGCAAACGGCCCGGCGTCACCGCAACGCGTGTTGGTTACACCGGCGGTGAAGTGGCCAATGCTACCTACCGCAATCATGGCAACCATGCTGAAGGTATCGAAATATCGTTCGATAATGCGGTTGTCAGCTATCGGCAAATTCTAGAGCTTTTCTTTCAAATTCATGACCCCAGTACACAGAACAGACAAGGGAACGACACCGGAACATCCTATCGCTCAGCCATTTATTACAAGTCTGATACTCAGCAGGCAGAAGCACTAAAAACCATTGCTGATGTGGATGCCTCCGGATTATGGCCTGGAAAAGTAGTAACCGAGGTAGAAGCTGCGAGTGACTTCTGGGAAGCTGAGATTGAACACCAAGACTATTTGGAAAAAAGCCCCAATGGCTACACCTGTCACTTCCCCAGACCTGAATGGATACTACCTTCGGCTTGATGAGCTTACATCCTTTTAATCCGTTGTTAGCTTGCTATCAGGTAATTCTGCTATAACAGCCTCCCCAGTAAAATTGGTTTAGGTGGTGGTTGTCACTGGTGCACCGAAGGCGTGTTTGAATCACTTCTTGGCATCGCCTACGTGAATCAAGGATGGATAGCATCAAACGGCGAGAACTCTGATTACTCTGAAGCGGATGAAGTTTACTTCGACCCAGCAGTGATTTCTTTATCAGACTTAATCGAAATCCATTTATATACGCATGCAAGCAGATCAAACCATTCAATGCGTAGGAAATATCGATCCGCCATGTTGGTCAAGATAAGCTGGCAGAAGCTGGCTTGGGTGTTAGTTCTTGCCCATCAGAGAAACCGCTCGATTGATGTCAGGTCACTAATGTAGTGATCCACCTCCATTAATTAGTCATCCTTTCGCCTACAAATTACAGTATCCTGAACCTTCTCTTCATTGAATATCCAATTGATTCAACGTTATCAATAGGGCGTTGTAATGTACTGGAATATACATTGGAGGATAGCCATGCAAAAAATACTTCTCAAATGAAGTAGCTTTTTCTACATCCGGGGCGCCTTATACTTGTAAGAACGAATAACTTATAACGCCGATGATTTTTCTGCAAACTACTGCCGCGCTGAGCTGGAATTCGACTAGGCAACCCTACATCGCCACTAATTTCTCTCAAATCCTGACAGATTGGGAGTTAATCTGTCAGCACTCTAGATTGAGTTGAGTATCGCTAGAAAAGCTTCTTATCTGCTGTGTCATAGGATCAGTAAATTTCAGCTGCTGCGCTAATAACTGCATGGGTTTACTGTAATCGTCAGGCTTAACCGGCTGAAGTAATTGGGGATAATAGGTATCGTGTAGCAATGGCCAGCCAAGGCTCTGCATATGCAGACGCAGTTGGTGAGTCTTACCGGTTATTGGGTTTAGCTCAAATAGGGCTTTGTCTGCTGAACATTGCAGACAACGAATACGGGAATGGCTGTTCGCTTGCCCTTCGACGATATGCATCAAAAATCTCGTGCCGGCTTTCTCCAAACGATTATTAATTTCCCATTGCTGATTAATCTTCGGAGGATTGCCATTCGTACTGGCAATGGCCTGATAGGTCTTGTTAACTTGGTGTGATTCGAATAAATGATGGTAATGCTGACGTGAATTGGGACTAACCGAAAACAATACCAAGCCTGCTGTGGCTTTATCTATACGATGAACGGCTTGCAGTTGTTGATTTCCTGTCTTATTACGTAAGCGACTTTGTAAGCATTCTTCAACATATTCGCCACCCGGGGTAACGGGCAGAAAATGTGGTTTGTATGCCACTAAGATCAGCTCATCCTGAAAGATGATCTTTTCTACAAAAGGTATGACGGGCTCGCTGTCAACTTCTCGATAATAATAAACTCTTTGCTGAGCCGCAAAAGGAGAGTTCGCACTAATTAGACTCCCGTCATGCCAATGAACTTTTCCATCGGCTATACGTTGTTTCCAAACATCACTTGTTATGGTTGGAAATTTTAACGCAAGATATTCTAAAACAGTTGTTACACCTGGATTGATCTGGGGCAGGCTAAGCTTAGACGGGGAGTTAGCTATAGCCATAATTGCATCCGATATGGAGCCTATAAGAATCTTTTAAGGTGCTGAAAAATTAACTCTCAACCTATCAGAACCCCAGAGTGAATTCTACAGCTATGATGCACACACGCTATAGCTTCGTACCTAAGCCGCCCACATGCCGCATCGCTCCATCACCCATAGCTACGGAATTTTAACTGACATTGGCAAGTCAACTGCCTAAATTCAGAGGCACTCCAGTTAGGCATTTCTACATTGCCGCAGCATAGTTCCAAGGCGCCTAGGCACGCGACCCAAAATATCGGTGATTCTTAACCGGGACCAAATGTCGCTCTAAACCGAATCGACTGGAAAGCCACACGGCATACCAGATGTTTTCATGCTAGGATTCTGATAGATTGAGAGTTGATTTTTCAGTAGCTCAGAGACCATCGATTAATTCCATTAGTTGCGCCACTATTAAGAATCAAAACTACTCTAAAAAAGGAGAGCACATGAACTGTCGCCCAAACTTGAAAAGCCTGTTTACACTTGCATTTCTATGCTATCCCCTCTCCAGCGCGCTCGCACAAACCACCTTGTCACCCACGGATCATTGCCGAGATTTTTCGACGGATGCGATCGTCACCTTCGCCGACCAAGACCTGGCCAATGTCGTGAACGACACTCTGGGATTGGCTGTGCAGGCAGCACTCACCTGCGGGCAAGCAGCCGAGTTAGAACAACTGATTGTGGGTACTACGATCGAACGAGTAGTTTACGGCGGCACCTTGAGACCATCGCCCGAAAATCCTTTCGAAAGTCTGGACGGCATTCAAAATCTTACAGGTTTAACTAGACTCAACCTGATCAATCGACTTATTACTGACATTAGCCCACTCCGCACTTTGACCAATCTCGTTACCCTGAACCTGCACACCAACTGGTTCAGTGACCTTAGTCCAGTAAGTGAGTTGATCAACCTCGAACAGCTTGTCGTCAGTGAAAACCCAATCTCTGATATTAGCTCTCTGGCGGGACTCACTAAGCTAAGACGACTGCATGTGCATGGCCTGTATCCCTACCAACTTCAGCATTATCTCGATATGGATGACGGACGTGACCCTAAAGTAATATTCAATGGCATCACTGATCTCAGTCCGCTTGCTGGGCTCACCGAAATGCGCCTGCTGCGCATTCACCTCAATGCCATCTCTGATATTAGCCCTCTTGCTAACCTCACCAAACTCACCCATCTACGTATTTATGAGAGTGAAATTAAAGACATTAGCCCCCTTGCTAACCTGAATGAACTTATATTACTTTGGGCCAATAACAACCAGATAGAAGACATCAGTGCTCTGCGTGGTATGACCAACATGCAGCAACTTAGCCTGAACGATAACGCCATCTCCGAGGTTAGTGCCCTCCAAGACATGGTCGAATTGGGGTATCTGTTTCTCAGCAATAACAGTATTGAAGACATCGCTCCTCTGCGACGACTCCATACATTACGAGTTCTGCGCCTTGAGAATAACGACATCACTGATGTGAGCGCTCTCGCCGGACTCAATCAACTTAAAGAATTGAGCCTCGCGCGGAACTGGTCCCTCTATAACGTACAAGCTCTTCTGCTGAACCAAGGCATCGGAGAAGGCGACGAGCTCGACCTCCGCTTCACCTATGTGCCCTGCTCCGACATGAACGCATTTGCCAATCTGGGGGTTACACTGCTCAGAGTTACTTCGATAAATGGCTCGGCCTGTGATGGCCGAAGACTTGAAGATGATCAGGGATTCTGAAAAGACTAGCAGGGGAAACCCATAATTTAACAAAATTTACAGCGCAGAATTCGTAGAAAAACCAAATTCAATCAAAGTACTCGAGAGGACAACAGAACGCCAGAAATAGGATAAGTTACTAAGTTGTACGTGTCCCCTAAGGGCTTTTACAATCTCACTACAACGACGGATAAAAATCCCCTCGCCGCAGTTCAATGCCCGACCCTTCTAATTCCTCCTCGAACAAATCCAGACTTTCTGCCACCGAAATACCACCAGGCAAGGCCGTGCCTTCGTAAGCAGGATTTAGTGCACGCCGGGCGTAGTCCTGATCATAGTGATAGAGATAAACCACATCAGGCTCGAGAATTCGCGTGCATTCTGCCGATGCGGCCGGGGTCATTCGGCCAAGCGGCACATTCAATGGCATGAATGCCACATCGATGCCCTGCAACACTTTTACTTCATCAACACATTCTGTGACGCCGGCGAAATAGAAACGCGTTCCACCGAGAGTTAACACATAGCCATTGGCCTGCCCTTTGGGATGAGACGGTTCGCCGGGAATAATGTCGTAGGCTGGCACTGCTTCAATTACCATGCCCTTGACACGAATCATCTCGCCATTGGCAATCACGATTCCGTCCGGCCACTTAGCAATACCGCTCTCTAACATCACCAGTACAGTTTGTGGGCCAGATAATTTCTCTATAGCCGTTACGTCCTGATGGTGCCCTACATCATCTGTTATAAGAATTAAATCAGCCTGCTTCGCCCCCGGCAGACCGACTCTGTTCCAGGGGTCAATCTGCACAACCGTATCGCCGTACTCCAGCTGAACAGAAGAATGAATCAATGGCGTGATCGTAATAGGCCCGTTCGCACCAGGCACGATATTCGACTGAGCATACACGGAGGCGATACCAAAATTGGCTAACAAGCAATACAAGATAATAGAGAATAGGTTTTTCACGATGTTTCCTTGATTCAATTAATTATTATTAGGGCAAACGCAATACGCGCATCTCACCAGAGTAACCGCTCCCACTTATTGCGATGGCCAGATACTGCTCCCCCTCTATCTGGTAAGTCATAGGAGAACCTGTCTGCGGGGCCGGCAAAGCAACTGCTCCGACTTCTGAGCCAGTTGCTTTTTCATAAGCACGCAGCATCGCCCTGCGTTCTCCGGTATCCGGATCTGTTGTTAGCTGTGCTTCGCCCGCGATCAGCAAGGTTTTCGTCACGAGTGTGCCTACCGACGCGTTCTGACCGGTGCGTGGCAGGTCAATGTCGGCCAGAGCAGGATGGTTAGCAACATTGTCAGGAGTTTGCCCGTGTGCGATCTGCCAAAGTATTGAGCCCTCGTTCATGTCGATTGCTGTGATTTTCCCATAGGGTGGTTTCAACAATGGCAGACCATCAACGCGCAACCCGATGGGAGGACGCCCTCGGGAAGAAACCGGCCGCTCCCCCGCAGCAGCATTGAACTCTGTCCGCCCTCCACCTGCGGAAGATCCAGCGCCACCGGAGGTACGCGGACCGGTGGCTGCATTACCCTGAATGTAAGCCATATCGGATTGCCCCGGATGGGGTGGCACCACGGCAAGACTGGCAACCGAGCTGTTGGAAGAGACGTATAGTATGTTGCTCTGCGGATCGAATGAGCCGCCAGGCCAATTAGTGCCTCCGCCGGTGGCAGGAGCCATCAAGACTCCAAGAGGGCCATCAATGTTGCTGACTAGCGCTGGCGTAAACAACGGCCCCATCTTGTACCAGCTGGCAACCTCTTCTGCTGCGCTGTGCAGCTGCGGTGTAAAATCCAAAAGGTCATCTGATGTTACGCCCTGGCGATCATAGGCGGGGGGACGAGTCGGGATAGGCTGTGTTGGTGAATACCATTCACCGGGCACATCTCCTGTCGCAACCGGTCGTTCCTCAATGGGCCAGATTGGCTCGCCGGTTATTCTGTCAAAGACATAGAGAAACGCCTGTTTTGTCGGTTGCGCTACAGCTTTGCGCAACTGACCATCAACGATGATATCGAGTAGGATAGGCGCGCAGGGAATATCGTGATCCCAGATGCCGTGGTGGACGAACTGGTAGTGCCATTTGCGTTCGCCGGTATGCAGATCAACGGCTAGAAGAGATTCGGCGAACAGATTATCACCAGGTCGATTGGCACCGAAGTAGTCGCCAGTTGCTGCCTCAACTGGCAGGTAGACCGTTTCAAGCTCTAGATCTACCGATATCTGCGCCCACACGCCGGTGTTTCCTGTGTAGGAGGCGGAGCCATCCTGCCAGGATTCATAGCCATATTCGCCGGGTGTTGGAACAGTGTGGAATATCCATAGCCGCTCTCCAGTACGCACATCAAAACCCCTTACATAGCCTTTCACGTTTTCACGGCTGCGGGGATTGCCGCCTGTGCGGTGCGCTGCTCCTATTATTACTACATCCTTGGCGACTATCGGCGTCGAATGAAGCCCTATCTCGCCAGTCTCCAGATCGATCATCTGATCGGCGTTCTGTTTTAAGTCGACTATGCCCTCGACCCCGAATGACTGCACCGGCCTGCCGGTCGATCCATCGAGCGCAATCATTTGGTAGCCAGGTGTCACATATATAATTCGGGTGTTTTCGCCATCTTGCCATAGCGCAAGACCACGCCCGGACAACTGTCGCGGCGCATTAGCCGCTCTGGCACCTTCATTGAGCGCGTATTTCCACAGCAATTCGCCGGTACGCGCATCGAGAGCAACTACGGCGCGGCGCGACCCGCCCGTGGTATACATCACCCCATTCACAACCAGTGGCGTTGCCTGAAAACGGTATTCCGGACTCGGCCCTAGGTTGTCGGTTTTAAAGCGCCAAGCAACTTTGAGATCGGAGAAATTCTCTGCGTTAATCTGCTCTAGTGGCGAATAGCGGGTATGCCCTAGGTCTCCCCCGTAGGTCGGCCATTCACCATCGGGCGCACCCTGTTGAGCAAGCGCTGTCGAGCTGCACATCCACAAGACTACAAAAAGAAAGGATTGTTTAATCATGGGGTGGCACCTCAACTTATTGTTTTTATTTCGGCAGCATTGGGTGCAGTCTAGCAGGATTTTTGAGACCGACCCAACCGTTCGGAAAGCAAGACATACTTTGGTTTTTACCGTAGTATCGGAACAAATTATAGCAATAAACTCTAGCAAGGGCCTGCGCCCGGACGATCGATTATGCCCCGATTCGTTACAACTCAGCTAACAGTCTCATTTGTGCTTTTCCTACTGCCTGTAAGCACTTATGGGCAACAGATCGAACTTTCTCAGCAATACTGGTCTGCCGAACTCATTCGCCCACATGGTCAGCCCGTGATTCCTCTGTTTGACGGCTGGTTCCAGAATGATGACGGCAGCAACACCCTGTGCTTCGGCTATTTCAATTTGAATTCCGAACAGGCATTAGATATCCCGCTAGGCGAGTCGAATTATCTAAGCGATACACGCTTTCCCACTCAGCTTCCCACTCATTTCGATCCGCTGCCACCGCGTTATCGCCACATTTTTTGCGCCTTTAGCATCACCGTGCCAGAAGACTTTGGCCGCGACGAAAAGATTGTGTGGAATTTATCCAGCGCAGGCGAACAACTCAGCGTCCCGGGACACCTGAAACCGGCTTATGTACTCGATGAGCCTAGCTCCAAGGGGCGCGGCGAACTGGCCCCATTGATAAGGCTAGGGGCTAATGAGCCTGGCGTACGCGGACGTAAGGGCATTCATAATCGCGATACCCTTAGCGCTACTGTGGGGCAGCCACTTACCATCGAAGCCTGGATCGAGCATCCCGATCCCGAGGTATGGACGGGATGGTCACACCATGCTGGACCTGGCAAGGTCGAGTTCGACACTCAGGAAGCCATGATTACCATGGATTCTGGGCACGCCAGCGTGAATGCGACATTCTTCGAACCCGGTGAATACACTATCCGTCTACAAACCATCGACAGTGTTGCTGCTTTTGAATTTTATTGTTGTCACAGCAATGCCTACTACAACATCAGCGTGAGCAACTGACACGGAGTTAACCATGAGCAAGATCGAGCAAAGCAAAACAGCATGTATTCTGGGCGTCGTTTTCGCAGCATCCCTGATCGGGAACGCGCAAGCTCAAGACATTACCTATTCACGCGATATCGCTCCGATACTTCAAGAAAAGTGCGTAGCCTGCCATAACCCCGCAGGCATCGGCCCGATGCCACTGCAGAGCTATCAGCAAGTGAGCCCGTTTGCCGCACTAATCAAAGACCGCACGAGCAAGCGCATCATGCCGCCCTGGCACATTGATACCACGACCGGTATACAGGAATTCAAGAACGACGCCTCCTTAAGTGATGAACAAATCGCGATAATCTCTACCTGGGTGGACAGCGGCTCCCCGGAAGGAAACCCGGCGCATCTTCCCACTCCCATAGAAATTCCTAGTGGCTCCGCCTGGCAGCTATCCGAGCAGCTTGGCCCGCCGGATCTGATAATCAAATCAACACCCTTCGATGTAATTGCCAACGGTCAAGATCAGTGGTGGACACCCGACGTGCCCTTCGAAGGCATGGAGAAAGATCGCTGGCTGCGCGCCGCAGAATTCAAACCTTCTTACCCACTAGGCAAAAAGGTCGTACATCACGGTCACGCCGTTCTGGTGCCAGAGGGCGAAATGCGCCAGGTCGCACTTGCCCGCTATGGTGTTGGAAAGTCCTGGGAAATCTATCCCGAAGGCACAGGCATGAAGGTGCCTGCCAAAGGCCATATCGCTTGGAATCTGCATTACTTCCCTGTCGGGGCAGAAGGGGAAGATGATGTGGTTGAAGTAGGCTTGTGGTTCTACGACGAGGGATTCACTCCCAAACTAGAAACCGCCGGCGAAGCCATGTTCAGAGTGGATGGGCTGAATGGCATGGCCAGAGGACAGGATATCGTTATCCCACCTCATGGCTATCAAGTATTACAGGGTACTCACGTGCTCGATGCGCCAGCCGTCATTCACAGCTATCGCCCTCACCTGCATATGCGTGGCAAAGTAATGACTATGGAAGCCATCCTTCCGGATGGACGCAAGGAAGTACTCAGCCAGGTGAACAAGTACAATCACAACTGGCAGATTTCCTATCTCTATGCCGACGATGCCAAACCACTGCTTCCCAAAGGGACCGTATTACAATTCACATCGGTGTTTGATAACACTATCAATAACCCGCTAAATCCTGACCCGGAGCAATGGGTAGTATTCGGCCGACGCGGTGTCGACGAGATGAGTCACGCCTGGGTGGGAATCACCTATATGAATGAAGAACAATTTTCCGAGGCCGTTGCGGAGCGCCGCGCTAGGCAGGAAACCCTCACGGTGAGTCAATAAGGACAGTTTAGTGAAACCACGACTACCCGATTCCCGCGCCATTCAATCTGCTCTCTTGCTGACTGCGCTGCTTTGTTACAGCGGAGCTGCCGCGCAGCAAATAGAACAGGCTTCGTATACGGATTCTCAGGCTCAAGCTGGAGCGACACTGTACCAACAAAACTGTGCCACATGTCACCTTACTGATCTCCAAGGCGCATTCGAGGCTCCTGCTCTCAATGACGGAAACTTTCGTAATAACTGGAGCAACCGAAACGTAACCGAGCTTCAAGACTTACTGGAGCGAACCATGCCGCCACAGGCACCTGGCTCATTGAGTGATGCAGAATACAGTGACCTTGTCGCCTTTCTTCTAGCCGAGAATGCAGTGACTAGCAGTGACAGAGCTCTTGCTTTCAACAGCACCGGAGTCGCCTTTCTAAATAGTGCGTCTGCGAGTGGCGCGGCAATCGTGCAACGCATCCCTCGACCAGGGCAGGCGGGAACGATACCTTCCCCTGGGTCTCGCAACGCAGTGCCTGAGATCGCTACTATATATCGATCCGAACGCGCCATTACCCGTTCCTGGCGGCCTGTTAACGGTTTCGTCAATGTTAGCGATGCCGAACTGGCAGAACCAGCCGCCGAAGATTGGACTTACTGGCGTCGAAGCCCCAACAGTCATGGCTATAGCCCGCTAGATCAGATTAACAAGGATAATGTGGGCAACCTAACTCTTGCCTGGGTATGGGGTATGGCACCGGGCCGCAGTCAACCTGGTCCATTGATTAGAAATGGCATCGTCTACCTTCCAAATTTTGGCAATGTGGTGCAGGCGCTGGACGGGCGCGATGGAACTTTGCTGTGGGAGTATCAGAGAACCTTTCCCCAAGGCGGGCGTAGCGGCGGTTTGCTGCGCACTCTGGCCATATGGCAGGACCTAATCTATGTTGCCACGACCGATGCTCACCTTGTAGCACTGGATGCTCGCACCGGTGCCGTGCGCTGGGATATCGAAGTAGCCGATGAGGCGCTGGGCTATTCCAATACCACAGGCCCGATTGTAGCCGATGGCATTGTAATCAACGGCATCTCCGGTTGCGGTCGCTTCTACAAAGAGAGTTGTTTTATTACCGGTCACGATGCAGGGACGGGCGAGGAATTGTGGAGAACCTATACGGTAGCGCAACCCGGCCAGCCTGGGGATGAGAGCTGGGCTGATTTACCACTGGAATTTCGTGGCGGTGCCGATGTATGGATGACCGGTAGTTGGGACCCCGAATTGGAGCTAGTATTTTTTGGCACCGCCCAAGCCAAGCCCTGGATGGCGGCGAGTCGCGGCCTCTCCACTGACGATGCCGCTTTATATTCCAACAGCACGCTGGCCATCGACCCACAAGACGGCCGACTTGTCTGGCATCGCCAGCACGTGCCGGGTGAGTCCCTCGACATGGACGAAGCATTCGAACAAGTATTGATAGATCTGTTCGATGAACCCTATCTGATGACTATTGGAAAGAGCGGCATACTCTGGAAACTGGATCGCCGCACTGGAGAATTTCGCGGCTTGCGCGAAACTGTTTATCAAAATGTTTTCCCGGAAGTGAATCTCGAAACCGGGCAGGTCAGATACAGAGACGACATTCGTAATATGCAGATCGGCGAATGGTTGTCTGTCTGCCCGTCAACCGCTGGCGGCCACAACTGGCAATCGAGCGCCTACCACCCTCCTTCTCGTCAGCTAGTAATACCGCTGAGCCAGTCCTGCATGGAAATGTCGCCACGCGAAACTACTTTCGAGATAGGTTCGGGTGGCAACCAGGGTGATCGCATGTGGATGGAGATGCCGGGGACAGATGGCCAATTTGGCAAACTCGGCGCCTATGACGTGGTATCCATGGAAGAGACCTGGAGTGTTGAGCAACGCGCGCCCTACCTCACTGCCGGGCTCGCAACTGGCGGTGATTTACTGTTCATCGGAGACTATGACCGCTATGTACATGCCTATGATATTAGCAGTGGCGAGGAATTATGGCGCACTCGACTCGCTACATCGGCCCAGGGATTTCCAGCGACTTACTCCATCGATGGCGAGCAGTACATAGCCATTCCAGCTGGGCGTGACGGTGGCAGCCCGTGGCGCATAGGTAACTTTCTGGCACCGGAAATGATCAGTCCCAATGGTCATAATGCGCTTTACGTCTTCAAGTTACCCTAAGCGGGGCAATATCGTTTCGTATTGATAAGTTAACTATCTTAATCGAGATAAAATCCGATTAGGCATCTCTATATCGCCACCGATAAATCAACTCGTGGCAACTGATTTATTTTTCAGGTTTCATGTGGCCGAGATCGCGAAAATAAGCCTGCCTCCACTCTTTACCGGATGGCTGACCAAGGACGTAAGCCATTGATAAATAAATACTCGCAGTTAAATCTTCGAACTAGTTGGTCGCGAGTTCGAAAGGAGCGAAGCTCGGCAGACAGCCATAGCATGCCCCGAAGGGCGAAGGATCAATCTCTCGTGGTCGATCAAATTACTCTGACCCCTTTGATTTTTCTTATTCCTTGCTAGGGTCCATGAATCTGGACAAGATTTTGATTTGAGGATAGCCTGATGCTTCCTATTTACGCATGAGCAAAAGTGATGCAGCAGGTTTGCCTGGATTGTGGCATGAGCGTTAGCGAGACTATGCGTTATTGTCCAAAGTGTGACAACGCGCTGAATCTTCAACATGATGGCTCGACAATCACTGTTGACATTGCGCACCAGGGTGAGCGCGTTAGTGAGGCGCTACAAAAGATGCAAAGTGAGATTGACTTGGCCCGAAAAGGCGTCGTCAAGTGTATTCGTCTTGTTGTTGGTTCAGGATTGATTCGTGACGAAGTAATGTTGGTACTGCGCGACCTCAGATTCCGTGGTGACATCCTAGGTTTTGAACCCGAATCCTTTAACGCGGGCGCGGTGCTGGTTAGACTGAAGTAGGTGCACTCAGAAATGCTGGGGTATTTTCTTGCCGACGTCAATCGAACTGCCGTATTTTCACATCAGCCCCAGTTCTTTGTGCCGTTCAACTTCGACTGACTAGACGTCAAAATATTCTTCTTCACGGTCCATTTGTCCGAGCTTCGAGTATCTGGAGACCTATCAATTTCTCTTCCTATCCACTTTTAATCAATCACGAAAAGGTCCATCCTGGATCGAGTTAGGCAGGCCGTAATTGGGCCGCGAATTCAATAAATCTAGAGTCATTGCTGCCCTCCCGTTAAATGCCACCCAATCCTCATAGCTTCGACAAATGCTTTTGCGAATACAGGTGGACGTATCAGCCTCCTGAACACAATAAACATGTTTTTCAGGGGGCAATTCACGATTGTATGCAGCGAGGTCCACCCCATTCATATTGGTGAAGGAAGGGCTGATGCTGCAGACAGAAACAACAGTGGCCAAACTCGCTAGAAGTAGATATTTCATGACATCTATTCTAGCCGATCAATCACAGTAGTCAGAGGAATCAGAGGAATCAAAACGATCGTGCTTATCTCAATTAGATAGAGCACTCGCCTCATAACCCGTTTTCCAGGGATTCGAGCCCCCGATAATGGAGGAAAAGAGAGCGCCAAAGCAGTCCTATTTAGCGTATTTACGCAGCGTCTTGATTCAGGACGATCCGGCCCAACCCTTATCCCTCATCGTTCCCATCGTTCCCATCGTTCCCATCGTTCCCATCGTTCCCATCGTTCCC
>JAPKAI010000060.1 GCA_028825335.1 Gammaproteobacteria bacterium
ATGGTGCGGATGGGGAGACTTGAACTCCCACACCTTGCGATACTAGAACCTAAATCTAGCGCGTCTACCAATTCCGCCACATCCGCATTTATCAAAAAGCTTACTTAGCCCTTGAAGGGCGCGTATTATACCTAAACCAGCGCTATTGCCAAGATCAAAATCACTGACTGTCAATCCAGTAAATTCTGACGTTATACTGATGGCCCGTAACCAAGTAACTTCAACGCAGTCTCAACTCAGGATCAGCCCATGTCTCACCTCGAAGTATCAATCAACGATGGCATAGCCACACTCACCATGAATCGGCCTGAGGCCAGAAACGCGCTCAGCATGGACATGCGCTCGGAGCTTTGCAGTGCGCTCCACGACGTGGAGATTGATGCATCGGTGCGCTGCGTTGTTCTTAAAGGAGCAGGAGACCATTTCATGGCAGGTGGTGATATAAAAGGCATGGGTGAGACCATCAAGAAACCAGCAGATGAAATCAAAAAGGAGTTCATGCTGCGCATCCACGACCTTCACCCGATCATGTTCGCCATGCGTAGGATGCCTAAACCCATTATTGCGAGCTGCCGAGGAGCAGCAGCAGGCGCTGGTGTCAGCATGGCGCTTGCCTGCGACCTTGTTATAGCCGCCGAGGACGCCTTCTTCACCCTTGCCTACTGCAAGATAGGCACCAGTCCGGACGGATCCTCCTCCTTCCACCTACCACGCGCTGTCGGTATCAAAAGGGCTATGGAAATAGCGCTATTGGGTGATCGCTTCAGCGCCCAAACTGCAAAGGATATCGGAATGATAAATTTTGTTGTCCCTAATGAGGAACTGGAGTCAGAAACACAGAAACTAGCTAATAGGCTGGCAGCCGGCCCTACACACGTCTACGGCAACACCAAGGCCTTATTCTATCGATCTCTAGAAAGTGAATTCGAGTCACAGCTGCAAGCGGAAGCCGAATATTTTTCCGACTGCGCCTCGCGCCCTGATTTCAAAGAGGGTGTGACCGCGTTTATCGAAAAACGCGCACCGCGCTTTACCGGAGAGTGAGATTTGCGGCTATTGAATGCCAGAAGATATCTGTAACGCTTCCAGGTTTTCCTGGAGGCGGAATAGGCTTTCATTGATCTGCAGCCTGTGGGCATTCACAGACTCCATGGATTCTTCCATATATTCCAACCTGCCAACCAAGCCTAGTACGGTGCTGTCTCCGCTATTGAGAGACTGACGTATCGAGGAAAGATCGCCACGCATTGCATCTAAATCCTGAACTGAAGCGTTTAGCCCATCAACAGATTGCATTATCGCCGCGACATCGTTGTTCAGGGCATTGATCTTCGTCTCACTCGCCATTACTAACTGATTACTCGACGCGATCTGCTGACTATTTGCAGCCGTGGTTTCATTCTGCCCCTCGTTCACCAGGCCGATTTTCGCGATCTCAGACTGCACATCCTCTAGTGAGCCATTAATTACGCGCCGCGCGGCCCAAAGCTTGTCTATCTCCGAGAAATTGAAGTCCATTCTCTCGAACATATTAAATGCAGATTCTTCGGTAGATTCTCCAGCAAGAGCGAGACGCCTCTCTAAATCGGCTATACGCAGCTCGGCCTGCTTCCAATCGTTCAGATACTCGCCGTACCCCAGGTAGGCACCATAGCCGGCACCTCCCATTATCAAAACGATCAGTGTCAGCATGATACGCACTGGCCACGTGCTCACCTTCACCTTTTCAGCATAGTAGCCCGGGCGCACGATGTCCTGCCCCTGCGCACGCTTGTTGCTTCGATGAGTATCCACATCGTCTCGATCCGGGACGATGTGGGGAATATTACCTAGATCGTGGTTGTCTGTCATAGTCGGGCATTATCCTAGAAATCATCAAAGCATTCCATCCCCGCGATCACTCAATAGCTAAGTAATCTAGCCGGTGGTAGACTGCAAAATAGCCTACCGACAGCGTGCCGCGTGCAGCTATGGGTATAAAAACAATTATATAGACGAGCCCTGGAGCCCACTATGGAATTAGAGAATTTACTATCTTATCTAGTTCGCTGGATGCATGTTTTCGCTGGAGTAACTTGGATTGGCATTCTTTACTACTTTAACTTCGTACAAACGGAGTTCTTCAAGGAAACCGATGCCGCCGCCAAATCTTCAGCCATCTCAAAACTCGTTCCGCGGGCTCTCTGGTGGTTCCGCTATGGCGCGCTCCTTACGTTCATATCGGGTTTAGCTCTTGCGGGATTTCTCGCCAGCGCAGTCAATTTCTACATCATGATTGGCATGTTGATGGGCACCCTAATGTTTCTAAACGTCTGGCTAATCATATGGCCGGCGCAGCAAATAGTTATAGCTTCAACTGATGCGGTAATAGCTGGAGGCGAAGCCAACCCGGCCGCGGCAGGAGCCCTAGCTAAAGCCGGCCTCGCTTCGCGAACGAACACCCTCTTTTCTCTTCCTATGTTGTTTTTCATGGGCGCATCGTCTCACTTAGACGGCGCGGGACGACTACCCATATCTATGGACGACGGGGTTAGTAGTCTGGCACAGATTCTCTGCATCGTTATTATTCTCGGCTTACAGTTCAATGCCATAAAGGGAAAGCAGGGACCAATGACAAGTATAGTTGGCGTAATACACTGCGGTATTGCACTCGGCGCAGTCTTGCTACTTATCATGCAATTGCTTTAGAAAAGAACATGGGACACGTACCGCGAGCTTTATTAGCTTCGGTACGTTCTACCCCAATTAATTAGCCCTCGAACGTCACCCCCCTCCTTTTTCCATTGGCGTTTTCTGTTAGAATAATCCTCTCATTGCACTGCTAAACACCTCCAATAATACTGAAAATCATTCAGAGAATGGGCCCGTGTTTGGCTTGCATTTGTAACCCGTTAATGGAATGTAGAAATTATGAATCTAGAATTACCTGAACTACCTTTTGCAAAAGAAGCGTTAGAACCACATATGTCTGCCAACACCTTGAACATTCACCACGGCAAACATCACAACGCTTACGTAGTAAAAGGCAATGAATTACTAGCTGAAGCAAACATTTCTGCTGATAGCTTGGAAGAACTGGTAAAAAGAACTGCTAAGGCAGGCGGAGCCCTATTCAATAATGTAGGCCAGCACTACAACCACAGCTTCTTCTGGGATAGCCTTAGCGCCTCCGGTGGTGGCGCTCCAACTGGAGATATAGCCACAAAGATTGACGAAGCCTTCGGCAGCTACGACAACTTCAAAGCAGAATTCATAGCAGGCGGAATGGGACAATTCGGCAGCGGCTGGGTATGGCTAGTAAACGATGGCTCAAAGCTAAAGATCACAAAGTCCGCCAATGCAGAGACCCCACTAACTGATGGTATGACCCCGATCCTAGTCTGCGACGTCTGGGAACACGCCTACTACCTAGACTTCCAAAACCGAAGGCCCGCCTTCCTAGGCTCGTTCCTAGACAACCTAGTAAACTGGGACTTCGCGAACGAGAATCTAGCGAGCGCGTAACAATAGTTATTCCCAAAACAAAAAGGCAGCACCGCGAGGTGCTGCCTTTTTAAATACTAGTAAAACCACATTATACAGATCCAAAAATGCCAGAAACAAAAAAGGACAGAACCGTAAGGCCCCATCCTTTAAATTGATCGGAGTTCCGATTAACCAGTCTTCAAAATCGGGTGCTGAGCG
Source organism: Gammaproteobacteria bacterium (assembly GCA_028825335.1). Classification (GTDB taxonomy): domain Bacteria; phylum Pseudomonadota; class Gammaproteobacteria; order Pseudomonadales; family Pseudohongiellaceae; genus UBA9145. The sequence continues at coordinate 3,685 of JAPKAI010000060.1, forward strand.
GGGATTAAGTCTTCCTAACGAGGCGCTTTAGGAAGCCGAAGCGCAGCGTATAGACCATACGTGAGCATCAGAGGCCCTAAAGCAACGAAGCTAGGGAGGCCCAAGACCGCCCCAGCGCCCGATTTTTACATCATGCCTGGCATTCCGCCCATCCCACCCATATCAGGCATACCACCGCCCATAGGAGCGCCGCCTTCAGTTGCAAGCTCAGTAACCATACACTCAGTAGTAATCATCAAACCAGCTACAGAGCCAGCCGCCTGAATCGCTGTACGAGTCACTTTCGCGGGATCAAGAATACCCATCGCGATCATGTCACCGTACTCGCCAGTCGCTGCATTAAAACCATAGTTGCCCTTACCAGCCTTAACTTTATCTAAGATAACTGAAGCCTCTTCACCGGCGTTAGCTACAATCTGACGAAGTGGGGAAGTTGCAGCTTTTAGCAAGATACCGATACCAACATTCTGATCGTCGTTATCACCTTTAAGGCCTTCAACTTTCTTCAAGGCGCGAACCAAAGCTACACCACCACCAGGTACAACACCTTCTTCTACCGCGGCGCGAGTTGAATGCAACGCGTCTTCTACGCGAGCCTTCTTCTCTTTCATTTCCATTTCAGTACTTGCACCAACCTTAATTACGGCAACACCGCCGGCAAGCTTAGCAACACGTTCCTGAAGCTTCTCACGATCGTAGTCAGAAGAAGTTTCTTCAATCTGCGCACGAATCTGTGATACGCGACCCTTAATAGCCTTGCCGTTGCCAGCGCCATCAATGATCGTTGAATTTTCTTTGCTGATCTGTACGCGCTTCGCTGAACCGAGGTCATCGATTGTCGCACCTTCAAGACTCAGACCTACTTCTTCTGAAATCACAGTACCGCCAGTCAATATTGCGATATCTTCCAGCATAGATTTTCTGCGATCGCCAAAGCCAGGAGCCTTAACCGCAACAACCTTAACGATGCCACGCATATTGTTAACAACCAGAGTTGCTAATGCCTCGCCTTCAACATCTTCAGCTATAACTAGCAGAGGACGCCCAGACTTAGCAACGCCTTCGAGGAGGCCAAGCATGTCACGGATATTCGAGATCTTCTTGTCGACCAGAAGAATCAATGGCTCTTCCAAATCGGCACTCATACTTTCTTGGTTGTTGATGAAGTAAGCCGACAAATAACCACGATCGAACTGCATACCTTCAACAACGTCTAACTCGTTCTCTAGTCCAGAACCATCCTCTACAGTGATGACGCCTTCCTTACCTACCTTATCCATCGCCTCGGCGATAATCTGACCGACCTGCTCGTCAGAGTTCGCAGAGATCGTGCCGACCTGTGCGATTGCTTTTGAGTTTGTGCAAGGCTTAGCAAGCTTGCCAACTTCTTCAACAAGGGCAATAACCGCCTTATCGATACCACGCTTAAGATCCATCGGGTTCATGCCCGCTGCTACGGATTTCAGGCCTTCGTTCAAGATGCTTTGAGCGAGAACGGTAGCTGTTGTAGTTCCGTCTCCGGCAACATCAGAAGTCTGCGATGCGACTTCCTTAACCATCTGCGCACCCATGTTTTCGAACTTGTCTTCAAGTTCAATTTCTTTCGCTACGGACACACCGTCTTTAGTTACGGTAGGAGCGCCGAAAGATTTGTCCAAAACAACGTTGCGACCCTTAGGGCCCAAAGTTACTTTCACAGCGTCTGCAAGGACGTTTACGCCCTTCAGCAGTTTTTGGCGAGCTGCATCACCGAATTTTACGTCTTTAGCCATTTTTAAAAATTCCTGTCTTGTCTAAATGATTGTTGGATTCGAAAATTGATGCACTACTTCTTCTTTTTCGTCTTCGTCTTCGTCTTTTCGATAACGCCAAATATCTCGCTTTCATTCAAAATCAATAACTCTTCGTCACCAATTTTTACTGTGTTGCTGGAATACTTTCCAAAAACCACGGTATCACCAACGTTTAAGTCCACAGGCTGAGTATCCCCATTCTCCTGACGCTTGCCAGGGCCAACAGCTACAACTTCACCTTGCGCTGGCTTTTCAGTTGCAGAGCCCGGGAGCACGATGCCTCCTGCGCTGGTTGATTCTTCTTCCATGCGTCGAACGACAACGCGATCTTGTAAAGGCCGGATATTCATAATCTATCTCTCCCAAATCGAACGATTTGATTAACAGTACAGAAAAAAATCACCTCTGCCCCGGTGGCTGACGTAATCATCCTCAAATTACCAATCTGTAGCGCAGGCTTCTATTTCAGGCGTCCCACGCAAATTAGTTGATGACACCTAAATGGGGATAGTCCTAGGGAATTCAATGCTTTTTAGGTATTTACCAGCCCTTTTTTCGAGTTTATAAACAGCAAAAATGTATCTACTTGTTTTTATTGATCTTTTTTATCAGAACCAGCATCGGGATTTCGCTCAATTTCGGGCAGTGAAGCCGACTCCTCATGGTAGTCGCCCTCGTAGACATTCGGCCCGCCTGGTGGACCTTGTTGGTCGCCCCCACTACTAAAATGACCAAAGCTAGCCCCTGAGGCTGACCCACCCATCGCTTTGACCATACCCGATCGAACCACAGAACGCGCAATTTGCCTGCGCAGCGGACCAGTTAGCAAGGCAAAGCCGATCGTATCTGTGATAAATCCGGGAGTTAACAGAAGCGCCCCTGCCGCGGCAAGCAGCATGCCTTCAACTATCTCCTGTGCCGGTAATTGCCCTGATTGAAGCTTCTCGTTCGCTCGGGTTAGTGTTGCGAATCCTTGCCGCTTCAGAATCTGCACCCCGATAACCGCCGTTGCCACTACCAGGCCAAGCGTAGTTAGCGAACCGATTCTATCGCTGACCTCAAATAACAGCAACATTTCACCTAAGGGCACCAAGATGAAAAAAATGAAAAGAAAACGCACGGCCAACCTCGGTTGAATTTATAATAGGCTTACTTTAACACGATAGCAGATACGCCAACTATTGGTTATGAACGACTCAGCGCTTAACAACAAAGAGAAGATCTGGCAAATCGTCTACCAGATTCCTAGGGGGAAAGTCTCTAGCTATGGGCAGGTGGCAAGATTGGCCGGCCTACCTGGGTATGCCAGATACGTGGGTCATGCGATGAAGAACCTTCCCACAGGAACCAAGCTTCCTTGGCACCGAGTTGCGAATTCTCAAGGAAAACTCTCTTTCCCCACTGACAGTCGCGAATACCAGACACAGAAAAGCAGGCTAGAGGCTGAAGGCGTGGTGTTTGTAAACGGTAGATTCTCGTTGAGATATTATGGCTGGAATCAAGATGTAGGCTGAGAGGCCCGCTCAGGCCCGTAGGATTTCATCAACTTCCCTACCCAGACCAAAAGACAGAGACCAGGGATAACCATAAGGCTCGTCAGAACGAAAAAGAAAGCCCAATCGCCGTTTAGAAAATCTACAAGTGCTCCACTGCCCGCCGCTAATGTAGTCCTGCCAAGGTTGGAAATCGATACCATCAGAGCATATTGAGTTCCCGTATAGGTACGACTGGTGAAATACGAAACAAAGGAAACGAAAGCAACGGTCGAAAAGGCCACGAAAAAATTGTCAATAATTAGCGTGAAAATAAACAGGTCAGTATTCGGCCCGACAATTGCTAGTAGAGCGAACAAAAGATTTGAAGCTGCCATAGCGACTCCAGCAATAAACAATCCTTTAATTACCCCGAATCGAGTGTTAACCATAGCCGCCAGTATCGAGAATACTGCAACTACCAAGCCACCGAAAAACTTCGAATAGAAACCAATCTGATCCGTGGTGAAACCCACCTCTACGTAAAAAACCAATGACATCCGGCCCAACATAGACTCGCCAAGTTTAAACACAACCAGAAATAACAAAACTGCCAACGCTAGTTTAAATCCACAGCGATCGAAAAATTCTTTGAATGGCCCAACAAAGTATTTTGCGATCCAGACTGAAATCGTTTTTTCAGCACCTTCGCTTTCAGGTATTAAATCAGCATCTTCGATAACCGGTTCAGGCGATGCTATAACCAGCGCAAAGATAAACACGTAGAGTAAGATCAGGTAGCGGTATACAACTGGCCAATCCAGCCCAATTCTTTCGCCACCCAAAGCCAGCGCTAGGGCTCCCCCGATAAAACCGTATCCAGCCCACCAGCCGCTTGTCGCCATCGCGGCGGCATACGGCATCTTAGCGTCCATCTCATCACGGGAAAATATGGTAATCCGATAAGCATCGACTGCGATATCTAGTGTCGCACCGAATGTTGCAATAGCTATCGCGATAAGCGTCACATAGAACAAGTTTTCTCTAGGATCACCTAGACTGATCGCAAACAGCAATAAGGCGATGGCCATCTGACAAAATAGAATCCAGGATCGACGCTGACCAAATAGGCGAAAGAGTATGGGCAGTTTTATCCTGTCGACAAACGGCGCCCACATCCAATTAATGGCGTAGACAGTCCCGACCGCGCCGATAAAACCAATAGTGGAACGAGAGAAACCAGTTTCCTGCAACCACAGCGTCAGAACAGAGCCGGTCAATACGTAGGGGAAGCCACTGCAGAATCCAAACAACAAAATCGTCAGGAAGCGCCTGTCTCTTAGCGCTCGAATTGAATCTGCGAATGAAAGTTGCTGTGACAAATTAAATCCCTAGATAGCCCTAAGACACAAGACAGAGGAAGTGTCTAGTCGCGAAAATTATCGTACTGCAATGGAACACCAAAAACACCTTCCTTAAGCAAGGCCATTACCTGCTGAAGATCGTCGCGCTTCTTGCCAGTTACTCGCAGTTTCTCGCCTTGAATCGCCGTTTGTACTTTTAACTTGGCCTCTTTGACGGCCTTTACAATCTTGCGAGCTATTTCCGCTTCGATACCCTGCTGCACAGTAACGACCATACTTGCCTTCTGACCTACCAGTTGCACGTCACCTTCTTTAAGACTCTTAATATCGATACCACGCTTTACCATTTTCGAGCGCAGCATCTCCAACATTTGTTGGATTTGAAAGTCGGCCTCAGCACTTACAGTAATATCCAAATCTTTGTTCAACTCGAACGAGGCGTCTATTCCTTTGAAATCGAAACGTGTTCCAACCTCTCGATTGGACTGATCTAAAGCATTATTCAATTCATGCATATCAACTTCTGAAACTATATCGAACGAAGGCATCGCTTACTCAAACTCCTATCTATCGGCAAAAAAAATCAACCAGCATTGTAATTGTTAAATGGCAACCACCTAGAATCAAAGACTTAGACGGATAAGCAGCTTATCATTAATAGTGAATGCAACACATTAAATGATAAGATCGACCAAGCCGCGATAATGCTGAATTCTCGAAGCTTATTCACTAAAACAGCACGCCTATCCACAGAACTTCAGGAAACCACTTTTGATCGCTCAAAAGCAGATACTATTACTGATATCGCTAACAGGTTTCTCCGTGGCTAGCATCGTTTTCTCACTGCTTAGTGGGAGCGTCAACATAACAGCTACTGAGTTGGCCCAGAGTATTTTTGCGTCAGAATCCAGCCTCAACTCGCAGGTGCTGCAAGAGATTCGCGCACCCCGAACAATGGCCGCGTTCGTGACCGGCGGCTTGCTAGCGCTTTCAGGCGCGATCATGCAAGTGCTGCTACGCAACCCGCTCGCTGACCCCTATATCTTAGGTATTTCTGGTGGCGCAGCTGTCGGAGCACTTTCGGCGATACTCGTTGGAGCGACAGGATTTTGGCTATCGAACGCCGCCTTCGCGGGGGCCCTGTTCTCCATATTCCTAGTCTTCGGAATTGCAAACAAATTTAGCAACTGGTCTGTGACAAGGTTGCTGCTCACGGGCGTAGTAGTTTCTGCGGGCTGGGGTGCCGTAATCAATATCCTGCTCACCACTAGCTCCACCAACAACGTGCAGAGCATGTTATTTTGGCTGATGGGGGACCTGAGCCAGAGTAGCGTCAATCCTGCTCACTATCTGCTATTGTTTGTAGGCCTAGTTGGCGGCATCGCCGTCAGCCGCTCATTGAATGTACTCATAAGGGGTGAGCTGTTGGCAGTAAGTTTGGGTGTCAATGTGCAGTCACTGCGGCTCCTGTTGTTCTTTTCCGCATCAGTGTTTACAGCAACAGCCGTAACGATTGCAGGGTCTGTTGGATTCGTTGGTCTTATAATTCCACACATGCTGCGACTAGTGGGCGCACGAGACCATCGCATATTAATACCTTCGTGTGTATTGCTCGGGGGAAGTTTTCTCGTTCTGGCGGATAGCCTGGCCCGAACATTGATAGCTCCACAGCAGCTTCCCGTTGGCGTGGTTACCGCCGTCATCGGTGTGCCTGCCTTTATCCTGATTCTACGCTCTACAATTCGGAAATAGTATGGCGATCCTTACTATCCAGTCTCTTAACCTTCAAATTGAGAACAAAGTTCTGTGTCGCAACCTGAGTGTACAGATTGGGGAAAACCAGCGCTGGGGATTGCTCGGAAAAAATGGAGCCGGCAAAACCACTTTGTTACATGCACTAATAGGACAACGTCACGCAAGTCAGGGCAGCATTAAGTTAGATGGAAAGAGTATCTCCGATCTAAAGCAGAGGGAGCTCGCAAGTAAAGTTGGAATATTGTTTCAGCAAGGCATCGAAGCACTGCCCGCAACAGTTTTCGAAACGGTAATGCTAGGACGCCACCCCCACACTCAGTCTCTGCTTTGGGACGACCACAAAGACATTGAGATCGCCGAAAGTGCCTTAGCCGCCTTCGACTTAGATAAATTAAAAGAACGCCCCGTAGACACTCTATCTGGGGGTGAACTACAGAGGCTGGCTCTGGCCATGTTGCTAGCTCAGACTCCACAGCTTTTCTTGCTAGACGAACCGAACAACCATTTGGATGTCGCTTTTCAGGTCAAGCTACTTTCGATACTCACTAATAAAGTTACCGAGACCTCTGCCAGCTTGATCATGGCAACGCACGACATCAATCTCGCGTTCAGGTTTTGCGAGAACATAATCTTACTGCTGGCCGGTGGTGAGTCACTAGTCGGAAGAAGTGTAGATGTACTAACTGAAGAGAACTTAAGCCAAGCCTATGGCTGCCCCATCAAGTCTGTTAGCAGCGGTGATCACAGACTTTTCTATCCAGCCTGATTCCATTGAGGCTAACTGAATTAATCTCAGAAATTTGTAATGCTATAACGCCAGATGCCTTACATCGCCAAGTAATTTTCCCAGATAAGTAGCGAACAAACCGCCATCGACACCATTGACCGCCTTATGATCATACGCAAGCGTAATCGGTAAGACTTTTCGCGGAAGGAATTCTCCACCTATATAGACAGGCTTAATGTCAGTTTTCCCGACACCGAGAATCGCCACTTCAGGTGCGTTGACGATCGGAATAAATCCCGTGCCGCCGATAGCGCCCAAGCTGGAAATCGTGAAGCAAGCACCCTGCATATCATCGGCCTTGAGTTTTCTATCCTTAGCCTTGCTGGATAGCTCTATAACTTCTTCCGCCAATTGCCAGATCGTCTTCTGATCGACATTCTTGATGACGGGAACAAGTAGTCCTGCTTCGGTCGCAACTGCCATGCCGATATGCACGTACTTCTTCTGAATTACGTATTCACCGGAGGAATGCAAAGAAACGTTGAATTGAGGGTATTCCAACAGGGCCTTCGCGCAAGCCTTCAACAAGAATGGAAGGAACGTTAGTCTGACACCGCGACGTTCCGCCTCACCCTTCAGTCCCGCCCTGAACTCTTCGAGATCTGTAACATCAATCTCATTGAATTGAGCGACATGTGGAACAGAATTCCAGTTACGCTGCATGTTCGTTGAGATGAGCTTATGTAACTTGCTTCGCTGGACTTGTTCAACTTCACCGAATTGACTAAAATCTATATCGGCCATGGTAGCTAGCGATACGCTCTGGCCCGCAGGAGCATTGATTTTTCTCTTAACAAATTCCTGCACGTCCTCTTTGAGGATTCGAGATTTCGCACCGCTGCCCTTAACCTGCCCAAGATCGACGCCTAGCTCTCTGGCTATTTTCCGCACAGCCGGGCCTGCGTAGACCTTCTTAGAGGATTCATTCCTAGATGTGACCGGCGCAGATGCCACAGCTTGCTGCAGAGCTGGCTTGTTTGACGCTGTCGTCTCAACTGGCTGCACTGTTTCTTGTTTAGCCGCCGGCGCTTCTTGTTCAACTGCAGGTGCACTCGCCAAGATTTTCGCAATCTGCGAGCCGGCTTTAACTTTATCTCCAACTGCAACTAACAAGGATTCTATGACACCGGCATAGGGCGCGGGTACGTCCATAGCAGCCTTATCGGACTCGAGCGTGATTAGCACATCATCGACTTCGATTGCGTCTTTCTCTTTAATATGGATTTCGATAATCTCAACTTCGTCATCGCTGCCCAGGTCTGGTACTTCGATAGTTTGAGAAGTAGGACCGGGCGCAGCTACGGGAACCGAATCTGCTTCTTCAATCTTCGCCGATTCAGCAGCGGGCTCTTGGATCGTTGATTCTGTTGCAGCCGCCGGCTCTTCTTCTGAAGCGGAATCTGGACTGCCACTTTCGGCAATTTCCAACGAGAGCATTTCACTACCGGTACTAACCTGATCACCTAGATTCACAGAGATGCTTTTCACCACGCCAGCCATCGGCGCTGGGATTTCCATAGCAGCTTTATCGCTTTCCAAAACCAAAAGCGAGTCGTTCTCTTCCACAGACTGCCCAACCGAGACAAGCAACTCGATTACTTCTACTTCACTGGCGTCACCCAGATCTGGAACTTTTATATTCTCAATTGACACCGGTAATGGCTCCTGAATTGTTATCAACACTATTCTGGTTTGATTACTGTGAGAGTGGGTTTCGCTTATTCTGATCTATCCCACTAGCCTTCATGTGATCGGTAATCTGTTTCGCAGTAACAACGCCTACTTCTTTCAACTCAGTTAACGCAGCCAGCACGATGAATTTACAATCGACCTCAAAGAAATGTCGCAGCTGCTCACGGCTGTCGCTGCGGCCAAATCCATCTGTACCCAACACTCTAAAAGTCTCTGGTACGAATTCTCGAACTTGATCGGAATGCGCCTTCATATGATCTGTTGCCGAGACAATCGGCCCCTTCTGTTTTAAAAGCATTTCAGTCACGTAGGGAATCTTCGCCTTCTTGCTCGGGTTGAGCATATTCTCGCGCGTCACGGCTAGCGCTTCTTTACGCAGTTCATTGAAGCTAGTCACGCTCCACACATCAACCGATATGCCGTAGTCTGATCGTAGCACCTCGGCGGCCTTCCTTATCTCAAGCAGGATCGTGCCACTGCCTAGCAGTCGTAATCTCTGATCTGATTTAGGCTTCGCTGTCTTATACGCTTTACTACTTCCGTCCTCGAGCAGGTACATGCCCTTGATGATGCCCTCTTCGGCCCCCTTGGGTAGCTCAGGTTGTTTATAGTTTTCATTCATAGTGGTGATGTAGTAGAAGACGGATTCCATCTCCTTGTACATTCTACGCAAGCCATCTTGAACAATAACCGCAAGCTCGTAAGCATAGGCTGGATCGTAGGCGACACAGTTAGGAATCGTTGAGGCTAGGATATGGCTGTGACCATCCTGATGCTGCAAGCCTTCACCGTTGAGAGTCGTACGACCTGCAGTAGCGCCTATCAAAAAACCGCGCGCCTGAGAATCACCAGCAGCCCAACACAGATCACCCACTCTCTGAAAACCAAACATAGAGTAGTAAATATAAAAAGGTATGAGGGGGTAGTTGCTAACACTATAAGAAGTCGCAGCTGCCAGCCACGCGGAGAACGCGCCGGATTCTGTGATGCCTTCTTCCAGCATCTGCCCCTCTTTGTCTTCGCGGTAATACATCACCTGATTGGAATCCTCAGGATCGTATAACTGACCAGCGGAAGAGTAGATGCCCATCTGGCGAAACATACCCTCCATTCCGAAGGTGCGCGCCTCGTCAGGAACGATAGGCACAACACGCTTGCCTACCTCCTTATCTCTAGATAGCGCCGCGAGCATGCGCACGAATGCCATCGTGGTCGAGAGTTCTCTATCGCCACTGCTCTTCGTTTGATTCTCGAACGCGTTCAGGCTCGGGATTTCTAGCGGTATTGTTTCCACACGCCGCTGCGGAACAGGCCCACCTAACTCGCTGCGCATCTGGCGCATATAGGTAAGCTCCAGACTGTCCTCTGGTGGTCTGTAGTATGGAACCGACTCGAGGTCCTTATCTTTGATTGGAATGCCGAAGCGGTTTCTAAATTTCTTCAAGCCCTCAATATCGAGCTTCTTAACCGAGTGCGTATCGTTCTGTGCCTCTGCTGTATCGCCGAAGGCATATCCTTTAACTGTCTTCGCAAGGATAACCGTTGGCTTGCCATTGTTCTGCACGGCTTCTGCATAGGCGGCATATACCTTGTAGGGGTCATGACCACCACGATTTAGAGCCATGATGTCATCATCAGAGAGGTGTTCGACCATCTTCAGTAGCTCGGGGCTCTTTCCGAAGAAGTGCTCTCGCGTATAGGCTCCCCCACGACTAACGTAGTTTTGGTATTCACCATCAACCACCTCATCCATACGGGCCTGAAGTATGCCGTCTTTATCCGCATGCAGCAGCGGATCCCAGTGTCTTCCCCAAACCACCTTAATAACATTCCATCCAGCGCCGCGGAACACACCTTCAAGCTCTTGAATGATCTTGCCATTACCGCGCACAGGACCATCGAGTCGTTGCAAATTGCAGTTGATAACAAAAATTAGATTGTCCAGCTTCTCGCGCCCAGCCTTGCTGATAGCACCGAGTGATTCTGGCTCATCTGTCTCACCATCACCAAGAAATGCCCAGATCTTGCGATTACTGTTATCTGCAAGCTTCCGGCTAGTGAGATATTTCAGAACGTGGGCCTGATAAATAGCCGTAATTGGGCCGAGACCCATAGATACTGTAGGGAATTGCCAGTAGTCAGGCATTAGCCAAGGGTGTGGATAGGAAGAAAGGCCATCGCCGTCTACTTCCTTTCTAAATCTATCTAGCTTGGCTTCATCCATGCGTCCTTCTAAATAGGAGCGCGCATAAATACCCGGAGAGGAATGCCCCTGAAAATAGATGAGGTCGCCTTCGTTTTCCTTATTCGGGCCATGGAAGAAGTAGTTAAAACCCACATCATAGAGCGTAGCCGCAGAGGAGAAAGTGGAGATGTGCCCACCGATACCGGGATCGCGCTCATTGGCTCGCATTACCATGGCGAGGGCGTTCCAGCGAATAATGCCGCGAATCTCCCTCTCCATGAACATATCACCCGGCATACGATCTTCATTCATGGGGGATATAGTGTTGCGGTAAGGGGTGTTGACCGAACTCGCAGATGATACGACACCTTCAAGGCTCGCCTGATCAGCGAGGCGATCTAGCAGGTACTGGGCTCTATCGATGCCCTCTTCATCTACTACCGAATGAAAGGCCTCTAGCCATTCCTTGGTTTCTTCTGGATTTCCGTCATTTTGCTGAGTCATGTTCTATAAATTCCGCATCCATCGCGAGCCTAGGAGCTCGTCTAGTTTGTGTAAATAAATTACAAAGCGGGTGTAATTCTAACCCAAATCCGCGTGTTTTTCCATTTAGGATTCCCGTGCCATGTAGTATTACCACAAGATGTACTCAGATATTTCGCTTTCGCTCCATCATAAATTTCCTCTTATAAATTAATAGCTTAGATAAATATCCCGCCACAGAATCAGGCGCGACACCGAAGCAAACGAAGCCCGGAGAGTAAAATACTACAATCTCCCGAGACTTACTCAAGTAATTAATTTACTAAATTGCAATTCTAAGACGAAACTAGCCTTTCAAGCAGCCGACTAGAAGCCAACAATTGTTATTAAGGCAAGCACGCTTAGCCAGATAGCCTGACTCCGCTCCAGCAAACCCAAGATGGCCTGAATCTCCGCCAGCTCGTGATCCTGAGCTTCTGCCTCTTCGTCCTCTTTAAGTGCGCTATTTATCACCATGCCCGATGCCGCACAGTTAGCATACCCATAGAGGAGATCCGCATTTTTTGTCTCACTACTAAAACGCCAGAACGAAGCACGCGCATTCTCGAAGCACTGCACAAAATTTCCGGCCAGTGAGAAAGTGAGCGCAAGAAGTCGAAGCGGGATCCATTCCAATATCTGAATTACCAGGCTGATGAAATCGACCTGTTTCTCCAGTTGCTGCTCTCTGTGGCTATCGCGTAGTTGGTAGCTAATATAGGAGAACAAGATCCCTAGGGCGCCTGCGCAAATATACCAAAAGAACAAAACGAACATTCTCTCGAAACTGCGGTAAGTGAGCTGCTTACTGAAGTACTTACCGATACCATCCTTGTCATCTACACCGGGCAAGCTCGTTGCATGGAATTCCTGCTTGAGGAAATCGATGCAGTCAGCCATATCTCCACCTCTGAACTTCTCTAGAAAATCCTTCGCAAGTTGGCCTGGTTGTGTCCGGTCGAAAGCACCCAGCAGGACCAACATATGCACCATCATAGTGGCAAGCCCAAAGACTCTGCCCGTAGCGATGAACAAGATCAGAGTAAGTGAGGCTAAAGGAAGTGCATAGATGAGAACGAACGCGGCAAGCCAACCGAGAGGGATCTTATCCACAAATTTTGCAGACCAGTCTTCAATCCAGCATCTGAACCTGAAGAACCAACCATCATGAAATCGATCAAAGCCCTTGAGCCAGAGGTAATTGACCATCAAGCAAATCAGAATCACTAGAAATTTCATTTGCATCCTTCTTTATGTGAATTTCGACGCATGCACTTTTTATTGCTGCTCACGACCAGCAAGCCACTCAATCTGGCAGCGATTGTTTGAATCTAGCCCAGTCAAAACAGGGACCTGGGTCGGTTTTTCTACCCGGTGCTATATCGCTATGCCCGACAATTTTGTCCTTGCTCATCTTCGAGTATGTGCGCAGTAATAGCTTAGTCACGTTGGCGAGGCTAGCGTACTGACTATCGGTAAATGACTCGAAATCCGTACCCACAAGCTCAATTCCTATGGAGAAATCATTGCAGTTACTCCTCTCGCAGAAAAGTGATTCTCCTGCATGCCATGCTCGATTGCTAAAAGGAACGAACTGTGTGATTCGACCCTCTCGATCAATCAGCAGATGAGCTGATACCTTGAGATCTGCTATTTCTGAATAGAAAGGATGAGATTCGCTATCAAGCTCGTTGCAGAAAAACTGCTTAATAGCAGACGTGCCGAATTCACCTGGAGGGAGACTAATATTGTGAATCACCAACAACTCGATATCGGTGCTGTCTGGCCTAGCATTCTGATTAGGCGACTCTACAATTTGAGCACCTATCAGGATGTCGTTGGCTATAGAGAGTTCCATGGCAACGGTCCAGCGAAC
>JAPKAI010000061.1 GCA_028825335.1 Gammaproteobacteria bacterium
CTTTCTACGGAAGCGATCTTCTAGGCTATCTTTAGCATAGCTGGTTTAAACCTAAGGGGTTTAAACGCGTCTAGCACCAAATCGCTTCTTAAATCGATCTACTCGACCACCGCTGTCCAGTACCTTCTGCTTACCCGTATAGAACGGATGGCACTGAGAACATACTTCAATAAGAATGTCCTTGCCCAGAGTGGACTTGGTCTCGATTACATTGCCACAGCTACAAGTAGCTTTCATGGCTTCATATTTTGGATGAATTCCGGGTTTCATGATATTTCCTCTTAGTTAATGTCGCCACGGCAGTCGTTTGTTCGCTGCTGCACCACATCTGCTTTTAACCCAGATTCGCCTATTTTGTGCGGCATACCCACCTGGGGGCGTGCATTCTAACAGAGGAGGGGAAAGACGCAAGTAGCCTACCAAAGAGAATGTAGAGGGTGTAGGAAGATAATAAGTGGCTAAATTAGATAGTGCAGGCTAGCAGGACTATTCGCGCAACTGACGATGGTTTTTCACCACCTCTGCCATGATCTTACTGAACAGTTCCGTAACTAGTGCGGGGTTCAGATTGTACTTCTCGCAGAGCGCGCTCAGTTCGGCAAGCTTCTCGGCTTCGCGATTGGCGTCGACCGGCTCAAGAGCCTGACTTGCCTTCAATAGGCCAACCTGATGAGTAGACTCGAAGCGCTTCCCAAGCAGCTCAACCAACTCCCGATCGATAGCGTCGATATGTTCTCTCGCTGCGAGTAATTCTGCCGGTGGGGGCTGCGATGTCATTATCTTATCCTTGCAACGATTCTTTAGCCATCGCGCTCGATGCAGGACGGAAACCCCCTGAAGTATAAACTATCAGGATAGCGGCGCAAGGCACGGGAAGGTTCGAGTGCTTGGGTATCTAGCTCTGTCCCCAGCCAGCCTGGCCCTCAAATCTGCAGTGCGTGTTGTTTGCGAAACCTTTTAAACTTACTATGCGATTTCGATCAAGCCACTTTATAATGTCACCCCAAAACTAGTGTCATCCAAAATGTCAGCCGAAGCTAAAGCAAAATACCGCGGCAAAGTCTTACAAGTCGCCGTCCCCTCTCCACTGCGCAGAGTCTTCGATTATCTCCCTTTGCCACAGCAACAAACTTTGCCTGAGCCTCGAGTCGGAATTAGGGTGAAGGTTTCATTCGGCCGGCAGCAACTAATCGGCATTGTAGTAGCAGTCGTCAATAACTCTACCTTAGAGAAGGAAAAACTAAAGCCCATCCTCGCCTCGCTAGACAGCGAACCGTTACTGAACGATGCCGTTTTTAAATTACTTCTCTGGGCTGCAAACTATTATCAACATCCACTAGGCGAGGTCTTTGCTGCTGCACTACCAGCCAAGCTACGCAATGGCATCCCGCTGCGAGAAACTAGTAAATTCTGGACCGCCAGCGAATCCTCGACTGAAGAAGAAAACTCACTAAGTCGCGCAGTGAAACAGAAAGCCTTGCTTAGCTTTATTCGTTCGGCAGGAGAAGTCACCGAATCCAAATTGCGAGAAGCCGGATTCAGCAAGCAGCCGCTAGCGCAGCTACTGCAAAAGAACCTGATTGAAGAGCATTCGCAGACAAAGGCAGCCGCAGCTCCTTTCGAACCGCTTGAGACAGAGTCAAATTTCGATATCGAGCTGAACGAAGAACAGCTTATCGCCGTAACCACAATCAGCAAAGCCTTGGATCAGTACAAATGTTTCTTACTCGATGGCATCACTGGCTCTGGCAAAACCGAAGTGTATATGCGCATCATGCAAGAGCAGTTGTCTAAGGGGCTGCAGTGCCTAGTTCTAGTGCCAGAGATCGGCCTAACTCCGCAGACCATTGCTCGATTTAGGCAGCGCTTCAAGTGCGCTGTGGTGAGCCTGCACTCGGGCTTAAACGAGACCGAGAGAATGACGGCTTGGTCGCAGGCCAGAGATGGAAGTGCTGGCATAGTGATTGGCACGCGCTCCGCCATTTTCACACCTCTGGCAAAACCTGGCTTGATAGTCATCGATGAAGAGCACGACTCCTCTTTTAAACAACAAGACGGTTTTCGCTACTCAGCACGTGATCTCGCAGTAAGCAGAGCACGACAGGAAGGTATTTGCATCGTTCTAGGTTCGGCAACGCCAAGCCTTGAGAGTTTGCACAACGCACGAAGTAATAAATTTGTTCATCTGCATCTAACCCAGCGCACAGGCATCGATCAATCTTCCAAGATGGAAGTCATCGATGTTTCTCGTGAAACGATGTGTGATGGTTTCTCAGAACAACTGCTGTATAGAATTCGCAAACATATACAACAACGCAATCAGGTGCTCGTTTTTATCAACCGGCGGGGGTTCGCGCCGATACTGAATTGCCAAACCTGCGGCTGGATTTGTGAATGTGAAAACTGCATCGCGCAGTTTACGGTTCACGCAAACCCACCCAGCATTCGTTGTCACCATTGTGGAGCGGCAGCTAGACTGCCTCGCTCATGCCCCAGCTGCAAATCGAAGGACCTAAATACCATGGGTATCGGTACGCAGCGAATCGAGACATTCCTGCAGAAACAATTTACGGACACACCAGTAATTCGAATCGACCGCGACTCGACGCGCCGCAAGAACAGCCTAGAAAAAATGCTGGAGGAAATTAACAAGGGTGACCCTTGCATCTTATTGGGTACTCAAATGCTCGCGAAAGGACATCACTTTCCTAACATTACCCTGGTCGCCATACTCGATGCCGACTCTGGCTTATTCAGCGCCGACTTCCGCGGCCAAGAACACATGGGGCAGACCATAGTGCAAGTCGCTGGCAGAGCGGGTCGAGCAGATCGTCCCGGTGAGGTTATAATCCAGTCACGCCATGCTTCCCATGAGACGCTGCAAAGCTTAGCCAATAAAACCTACGCTGAATTCTCGGAGAGTCAACTGAAGGAGAGAATGGCCGCGCAGTTACCGCCATTCTCTCACCTATGTTTGTTGAAGGCAGAGGCGAGTGAAATGCAACCGGCACTGCAATTTCTCGATGGAATAGCACAGTTTTGTCAGAGCTTCTCTGCACACAATTCCCTACCTATCGAACAGTTGGGCCCACTTCCTGCACCTATGGAGAAAAGAGCGGGCAAGTACCGTGTGCAGTTGCTGCTGAAAACCGATAAACGCGGTAACCTGCAGGCACTGCTTTCTTCTCTATGCGCGGAGCTAGAGAGCATGAAACTGCCAAGATCGGTCAGATTCAGCATCGATGTGGACCCACAAGATCTAGTCTAGAGCGACTCTGAATAATTCCGGGATCGGGAAATAAGTCTCTTGATTCGACTATAGCTTACCGGCAGACAACCGATAATGGAGGTGACGCAAAGTTTTCTCGCCATTATTACTATTTAAAACAATAACTTAAATTAGGGCCACGGCCTATCGAAGCCTTGCTAGAGTCATGACACAAGATTTTGCCAAAATTAAGCCGGAACCGCTCTTAGAGCGAAAAACCGTTGCCACCCCGCCCGCATGGTCCCTGATGTTCACCGGGGTGATTGTAGGACTGGCGCTGGGTGTGTTCGGCTGCTTCCTATTCTATCTTTCAGGAAACGTCCCGCCGCTGAATATCAATCAGCCGGCTGCCAACAATACGCCCCCCGCAAACCAGCCACCCACATTAACGGCTCCCGAAGAGCCCGCAGAGGAAGAGCTGCAACTCGAATTCTATACCGAGCTACCCGCCTACGAAGTATCCGTAAATGCTAATCCAGTAGAACTGACAGCGCAGCAGGCTGGAATCGCCGAAGTAGTCTCTGAATTAACGGGATTGGAAGTGGCAGATACTCCTGCCGAAACTGAAGAAACCTTCGATCCAGGATTCATCCTGCAATCCGGCGCATTCCAGCAATTCGATTCAGCTCGAACTGAAAACGACAGGCAAAGACTGATAGGTCTCGATGTAAATATTAAGCAGCAGGAATTGCTTGGACGTACCCTCTATCTGGTCCAATCTGGACCCTATACCAGCAGCAGTCTATTGAAAGAGGCAGAGCAGCTCTTGAGAGCCAATAATATCCCCAGCCTACGCATGACCATTCAGTAGCTAGCAGGTCACTTCTCACGCACAGCGCGCTTGAATTCCCAAGGTCTCACCCCATATCCTAAGCTTGCGCGCCAGATTCCAGCCTTTGATTATCTCTGGCCTGTGATAGCCTGAGCGAGAATCAGTGGCATTTCTAATCACCACCCAATTCTGACGCTCTATGGGAGCGTCAATCGTTTAACGAATTTGCTCAACACACGGCTTTTTGAAACAACCCAAGAAACAGGATATCTGCTATGGATCAATACAGAGGCACCACTATCGTGTCGATTCGCCGCGGCAATAAGGTCGTGATTGGAGGCGACGGACAAGTCTCTCAGGGCAACACTGTTATGAAGGGCAATGCCCGCAAAGTGCGACGCCTTTACAAGGATCAAGTCATTGCTGGCTTCGCCGGCGGTACCGCCGATGCCTTCACTCTATTCGAACGCTTCGAAGAACAACTCGAAAAACATCATGGCAAACTAACACGTGCGGCGGTTGAACTAGCCAAGCTGTGGCGAACAGAGCGCTCATTGCGCAGACTCGAGGCTTTGTTAGTAGTAGCTGACAAAGAGTCCTCGCTAATCATTACCGGTAATGGAGATGTTATCGAGCCTGAAGACTCGCTCATGGCGATTGGATCCGGAGGCCCTTATGCGCAGTCTGCAGCAAAAGCCCTTCTACAGAACACTGATCTTAGCGCTACGGAAATAGTCGAGAAGAGTTTAACTATAGCCGCCGATGTTTGTGTCTTTACAAACCATAACCAAACGATTGAAGAGTTAGATATTTCCCAGTAGCCCTAGGCTAACAGTAACTTGAACAACTAAACTGATGATGGCCCAATCGAATACAGGTATTGAAGCATGCCCACAATGACACCCCGCGAGATCACTTCTGAGCTCGACAAACACATAGTAGGTCAGGCTGCCGCTAAGCGCGCGGTAGCGATCGCGTTGCGTAATCGATGGCGTCGTATGAAACTCAACG
This sequence comes from Gammaproteobacteria bacterium, assembly GCA_028825335.1. Classification (GTDB taxonomy): domain Bacteria; phylum Pseudomonadota; class Gammaproteobacteria; order Pseudomonadales; family Pseudohongiellaceae; genus UBA9145. The sequence goes on from JAPKAI010000061.1 coordinate 5,052, forward strand.
CTGAACTTCGTGAAGAAGTCACACCAAAAAATATTCTCATGATCGGACCAACCGGTGTTGGCAAGACCGAGATAGCACGGCGCCTCGCCAAACTCGCTCAGGCTCCCTTCATTAAGATCGAAGCAACGAAGTTCACCGAGGTTGGTTATGTCGGGCGTGATGTCGAATCGATCATTCGCGATCTTGTCGACATTGCGATCAAGATGATCAGAGAAACTGAAATGCACAAGGTGCAACGCCTGGCAAAAGACAAAGCCGAGGAACGCATCCTCGACGTGCTCTTGCCACAGGCGCGCACGGAACAGTCGTCGGAACCCAGTGACGGCAGTGATAGCAGCCCACCAGATTCGAATTCAGCCGCTCGCCAAGTCTTCCGTAAGAAGCTACGCGAGGGTGAACTCGATGACAAAGAGATAGAAATCAAGATCAGCGAGGCCCCGACTGGAGTCGAGATCATGGCGCCTCCAGGTCTGGAAGACATGACCAGCCAATTGAAAAGCATGTTCTCGAATATGAACAGCGGTAAGAAAACCGCGCGGCGCCTAACAGTTAAGGCCGCCTTGAAGGTCGTGAAAGACGAAGAAGCATCTGCGCTCGTAAATGAAGAAGAGATTCGCAATCGAGCGGTGGAAGCTACCGAACAGACAGGCATCGTCTTCCTCGACGAGATTGACAAAGTGACCAATAAACACGACCAAGGCGGCGCAGGCGTCTCAAGGGAAGGCGTGCAGCGAGATCTGCTACCACTGATCGAAGGATCTACAGTCACAACCAAACATGGCAGCATAAAGACAGATCACATACTATTTATTGCATCTGGCGCCTTTCATCTAAGCAAGCCTTCGGATCTTATTCCTGAATTACAGGGACGACTTCCAATTCGAGTCGAACTCGACGCGCTTACGGCGGATGACTTCAAGCGAATTCTGGTAGAACCAGATGCCTCACTCACTGAGCAGTATCAAGCGCTACTCGCGACCGAAGACTTGCAAGTATCGTTCACCAAAGACGGCATAGACAAGATCGCAGAGATCGCATGGCAGGTTAACGAACGCACCGAGAACATAGGTGCTCGGCGCCTGCATACGGTAATGGAAAGACTGTTAGAAGAAGTTTCCTTCTCTGCGTCCGACATTGCCATTGGTGACAACAAGGAATTGGTGATCGACAGAGCCTATGTCGAAAAGCAATTGGATGAACTGGCTGAAGATGAAGATCTGAGTCGCTACATCCTGTAGATTTCCGAACAAGTAAATTTAATAGCCGGAACTTTAGATGGCCACAAATGCACCAACAGATATTAAACTACATAAGAAGTCGGCGACGCTCGAACTGGTGTATGCCGATGAAGCGTGCAATACCTTCAGCGCTGAATTTCTGCGCGTACATTCTCCATCTGCTGAAGTGCGCGGGCACGGCAAAGGGCAGGAAATTCTACAAACAGGAAAACGTCAAGTGAAGATCGTCAATCTTGAGTCGGTAGGAAACTATGCCATCAAGCTCAGTTTCAGTGACGGCCACGATACTGGCATCTATTCCTGGACCTATTTGAAGGAGCTAGCAGGCGAGCATGACGCCCTCTGGCATCACTACCTGATGAAGCTGGATGCGGCGAAAGCGAGCCGAGAACCATTGCCAGAGGGTACGCGAGTGATTAACATCATGCCCTCAGTAAAAGATTAGCTTCTCGACACTCACTTTTAGGCCATAGCGAACGCTCATGAGTAATACGACAGAGTCCGAAGATACAACCCATTTCGGCTACGAAGAGGTACCCACAGCCGAGAAAGAGCAGCGTGTGGGCCAGGTATTTCGTTCGGTAGCGAAACAGTACGACATAATGAACGATGTCATGTCGCTAGGCTCCCACCGGCTTATCAAGCGCTTCACGATCGAGCTAAGCGCACTACGCAAGGGTCATAAGGTTTTGGACCTCGCTGGAGGAACCGGCGATTTCAGCATTCGTTTCTCGAGCATTGTCGGCGAGACCGGCCAAGTAGTCCTCGCCGATATCAATGAGGCGATGCTACAGGTTGCCCGAGACAGAATCATAGACAAGGGGCTCGCCTCGAATGTCGACATCGCGCAAGCTAACGCCGAACATCTACCCTTCGCTGATAATACATTCGACTGCATCTGTATCGCTTATGGCCTTCGCAATGTCACGAACAAGGAAGCCGCTCTAGCATCAATGGAGCGAGTGCTTAAACCAGGTGGGCGCGTGCTAGTCCTCGAGTTTTCCAAACCTACTAATTATCTAGTAGGCAAAGCCTACGATGTCTATTCGAAATTGTGGCCTATCGCTGGCAAGGCTATCACCGGAGATGCCCAGAGCTATCGCTACCTAGTCGAGTCGATTCGCATGCACCCCGATCAAAAGTTGCTCTTACAAATGATGCAAGATGCTGGTCTTACTAACTGTAAATATCATAATGTAATGGGTGGCGTTTGCGCGATCCATATTGGCTTCAAGTCAATCTAGACCTACGCCAGACTTACCTTGATCTAAAAAAACGAAATCACTGGAACACAATTGAATCAGTTTCTTGGAAGCCTAGCCCTACTACCAGTCGAGAAAATATTGAATGCGATTGTCCGGCGCGACCCGCATATTGCAAAGAAGCTCGTTGCATTCGATTCGAAATGTATCGAGGTCGTAAGTCTCAGGCCGGACTTTTCTGTCAGCATCCGCTTCGAAGATGACACAATCAAGCTCAGCGCCATCGACACCCAAACCTTAGGCATACAGGCCGACGCAACAATCACGGGCAATGCAGAAAACCTGCTTGGTCTGCTAACCAAGAAGTCTGACCAAAGAGCACTGGCCGACGCCGCAATAGACATATCCGGCGATGCGACTCTCGTGCAGGATTTACACGTGACAATCGAATCGCTAGATGTAGACTGGCAAGACTATCTAGCCCCGATTCTCGGCGATGTGCTCAGCAATGAGCTCGGCGAGATCCAGAGCAATGCGCGAGACTGGAGCAAGTCCACCGGCACCAGCATGCATCGAGATGTTCGTGACTATCTAAGCGAGGAAGCGCGTCTAGTACCCAGTGAGCTAGAGGTCGATAGCTTCTCAAATCGACTAGATCAACTGCGCTTAAGCATTGACCGAGTTGCCGCTAAAACAGAATTGCTCAAGCGTCGCTATTCCCTACTCGCAGAGCCCAAATAACTTACTAAAAACAATCGCTTAACAACTGTTCCCGCTTGTTAGAGCTGCCCGGCAGTGGTATCTTTGCAAACCCTCAGATCAAGCAGAGCATTGTCCGTAGCCGTGTCATATCTTCCCCGACTTAATTCAGTGCTCAATGTCATCGCGAAATACCGTCTCGATGAGTTCATGCATGGTCAGCCGGGCGCTCGAAGGCTAGGTCTGCTTCTGCTGCCCTATCGACTCGCTTGGATATTTAGCTCGCAAGCCTCGACCCACAAGAACGTACGACTTCGCAAAGCGATGGAAGAACTCGGCCCTATCTACATCAAGTTCGGCCAGCTGCTTTCTACGCGCAGAGATTTCCTCGACATCGAGCTTGCTGACGAACTGCAATCTCTTCAGGACAATGTGCCACCTTTTTCATCACCTTCGATTCATCAGCTTATCGAAGAATCGCTAGGAGTTACGGCAGAGTCAATTTTCAGCAGTCTCGATAGTGAGCCATTCGCCTGTGCATCGATAGCTCAGGTTTACAGGGCGACCCTTCATACTGGCGAAGAGGTTGTAATCAAGGTAGTCCGACCAGGCATCGAGGAGGTCGTAAGCGCCGATATAAAATTGCTGAAATGGATCGCAAGCCTCATCGAGGCGCGAACAGATTTAGGCAAAAAACTGCATCCGGTAGAAATTGTAAATGACTACGAAAAAATCATTCATGATGAGCTCGATCTACTTTCCGAAGCAGCCAATACCTCGCAACTAAAACGCAACTTCGAAAATTCTCCTGCCCTCTATGTACCGAAAGTTTATTGGGACTACTGCAGCAAGCGAATCATGGTAATGGAGCGCATACACGGCATTCCAGTTGCGGACGTCGATGCACTCAATGCACAGAATACCGATCTGAAAAAACTCGCAGAGACAGGCGTCGATATTTTCTTTACGCAAGTGTTTGATCACAACTTCTTCCATGCGGACATGCACCCGGGCAATATTTTCGTTTCTCAAGAAACGCCAGAAAACCCTAAATACATAGCAATCGATTGCGCGATAATCGGCAGTCTCACCAAGGACGATCAGGAATACCTAGCGAAGAACTTACTCGCGCTCTTCAGGCGCGAATACAGAAAAGTTGCCGAACTTCATGTTTCCTGCGGGTGGGTGCCAAGGGACACCAAGATACATGAATTCGAATCGGCAATACGCAGTGTCTGCGAACCGATCTTTGAAAAACCCTTGAAAGAAATTTCCTTCGCAAATCTATTGATACAGCTTTTCAGGACCGCAAGTCGTTTCGATATGGAAGTGCAGCCTTCGCTTGTTCTGCTGCAAAAAACCTTATTGAATGTTGAAGGCCTCGGCCGACAACTCTATCCCGATCTCGACCTTTGGACGACCGCCCTTCCCTATCTAGAAAACTGGAACAAGAGACGGCTGAATCCATTCACGCTGCTAGGCAGAATTCAGGAAAACATTCCGAATTGGATTGACCAGCTACCACAGCTTCCGCAGCTCTTTATCGACGCAGCTACCGAAAGCAAGCAGCTTGGTGAGATCAATGCGTCCCTAAAGTCGCAGCAGAAGCAAATCATGCAGAACACTCAGCGCCAGAATCGCAAATTCCGCTTCCTTGGCACAGCCCTAGTCGCTGCCGCTGCTTTTAGCCTCATTCCAGGCCTCCATGAGGCCATGATAAACCTCCCTCTAGCCACGGTATCCCTAGCCTTGGCGGGTGTTTACCTTTTGTGTTTTAGACGGTGAGGCTGCATAATCAGCCGATGACTTCCTATCTTGATCAAATTCAATGGAATGAACAGGGCTTAGCACCCGTAATCACTCAGGATGCGGGCTCTGGGCGAGTTCTCACGCAGGCTTGGGTCAATCGAGAGGCACTGAAAACAACGGTTACTGAGGGGCGCGCTGTATACTGGTCGCGCTCCCGCTCAAAGCTCTGGAGAAAGGGTGAAGAATCCGGAATGGTGCAGAAGCTTGTAGAAGTTCTGCTCGATTGCGACAATGACTCACTCTGCTACCGAGTTGAGCAAGTAGGTGGAATCGCCTGTCATACTGGACGGGAGAGCTGCTTTTATAAAAAGCTGACCAATGATACCTGGGAATCGGTTGATCCAGTATTGGTTGATCCTGACCAACTGTACAAGAATCGATAGCCATGAGTGACGTACTAACAGAATTAGCTGCAATTTTGGAACAACGTAAAAAGTCTTCCGGTAATGATTCCTATGTTGCCAGCTTGCACGAAAAGGGTCTTAATAAGATCTTAGAAAAGATTGGCGAAGAAGCAACTGAAACAATCTTGGCCGCTAAGGACTTCGGCGAAAAAAGAGAGAACGATTCGAAGGCAGTTATTAATGAAACTGCAGATTTGTGGTTTCATACGATGGTTATGTTGAGCCATCTTGATTTGACACCGCAGCAGGTGTTGGATGAATTGAAAGAGCGCTTTAATATATCCGGCCTTGCAGAAAAGGCATCTCGACAAAACTAGTTACCGCTACGCACAACACTGCGTAGCAGATTTGGAGGTTTATCATGGGTGGAATAGGAATTTGGCAGCTGTTGATTATTTTGTTGATCGTAGTTATGCTTTTTGGGACGAAGAGACTAAAGAATTTAGGAACAGACCTCGGCGGCGCCTTGAAGGGTTTTAAGACAGCCATCAAGGAAGACGAAGAAGAGCAGACTACTGAGGTCGATGACGGCGTCATTGGCGAAACCATAGACGCCACTGCCGAGAAAGTTGAAACCAAGTAAGTAGTCTCCGCACTGTTTCCCGATGCTACGCGCATCGCATCTCTACTCACAGGCTTGACCTGTGATTCCGGTTACGCATTATGTTTAACATCGGCTCATTCGAAGTACTGCTGATATTTATCATCGCACTGCTAGTGCTTGGTCCAGAGCGACTGCCTGGCGCCGTGCGCACAACCGGATTATGGATCGGTAGGTTTCGTCGCAGCTTTTATAAAGTGAAAAACGAAATCGAAAGAGAATTGAACGCAGATGAGATTCGACGCCAGCTCCATAATGAAACCGTTATGGCTGAGATCGAAGACGCCAAGTCGAACATCGAAGGCGTAGCAAAAGATACCGAGAAGTCAGTTAATAACATCGTGAATTCAGCTAATTTCGACCCGGGCGCCTCTCAAGCGTCGCTAGATACCGCCAAAAAAAATAGCATCGCGGAGAGCGCCGCCGTAGAGTCTCTAGCTAAGAATGACAAGTCGCTTACTGGCGAATTGAAGGACATGAGCAATCAGGTAGAAGAAGTAACCAAGCAAATTTATAGCGGCGGTAAGAACCCCAAGCTAGCCGATTCTGACAATCCCGCTGACTCCCTTGATACTAAGAAAGAAAATGGCAACAGCTGAAGAACAGAAAGAGTTAACACTCATCGATCACCTGGTTGAGCTGAGAGATCGAATTCTTAAAAGTGTTATAGCGATAATACTATTCTTCCTGTGCTTGTTTTACTTCTCCAATGACATCTACACCTACGTTGTCGATCCCTTGATCCGCGCTTTGCCAGAAGGATCTACGATGATAGCAATCGACCCCACGTCTCCATTTTTCGCGCCTTTCAAGCTCACGTTCTACGTTTCATTTCTTCTTGCGGCACCCTATGTGCTCTATCAGCTGTGGTCGTTTATAGCTCCAGGTCTTTATAAGAATGAGAAAAGTGTCGCGATACCACTTTTCATATCTAGCGTTCTGCTCTTTTATGGTGGCATTGCGTTCGCTCGTTACGTCCTATTTCCCTTCGCCTTCGCCTTTTTTATATCGGTAGCACCTGAGGGCATCTCGGTAATGCCTGACATCAATAGCGTCCTCAGTTTCTCTCTTACCATATTCCTAGCGTTCGGCATCGCCTTCGAGGTTCCTATAGCGGTGTTCATACTGATCTGGACAGGCATCGCAGAGCCAGATTCTTTAGCCCAGAAGCGTCCTTATGTAATCGTTGGCTGCTTTGTCGTAGGCATGCTTTTAACACCGTCCGACCCATTCACACAGTCGATGCTGGCAATACCGATGTGGCTGTTGTTTGAGGTAGGAATAATTGCAGGGCGCATGGTGAAGAAACGCGAACCTAGAGATGAAGCAGACGCCTGAGATTAGGGCTGAACCATCCGATAGCACCTCTGGCCTTTGGGCCGTTCCGAGATCAAGACATTTTTCCGGATTAATTGAATTTTAATTCAGCTCGAATTTCATAATTAAAGTGAATATTTTAGCCTGCTATTTTCCCAAAACTCATATTTAAAGATTTATAAAAAATTAATAGCATGTAGGATGACCGGCTACTATACACATGGGATTTATTATGGATTTTTTTCATAGCATACCTAATGCAATTAAATACCTAATTTGCATTTTGTTTATTCTTGCTTTTTTAATATTTATTTTTCTCAATTTCTCACCTGTTTTTGGCGCGTCTCCAGATAAAGATAGTAAAGAAATTATTGAAAATTCAAAAAACTTTGTTACTGGCAAGTTTCTCAATTTAAAATCAGATTATAAAAACATATCATCTCTTTCAGAATCTTCCGATAAGAACTCAACATTAATGAGCTGGATAGCTCCTCCTAAAGATAAAAACCCTACGGCCCCTCTTCCAACGATTCAATTTCATGGAAACACTTTAACCGAAGGCAAGTTTGTTTGGCTAGGACACTCCACACTACTAATGAATACGGCGGGTCTAATTGTAATGACAGATCCCGTCTTCAATAGAGCTTCTCCGGCGCCCATTTTTGGGAAGCCTTTTGACTATGACAACCCAATAAATATCGATAACTTACCAAAAGTTAATGCTGTCGTAATTTCTCATGATCACTATGACCATCTTGATTCCAAGGCAATCAAAGTTCTTTCAGAAATTGTTGATCGGTTTTTTGTACCGTTGGGCGTTAAAGCTCATCTAGAAAGATGGGGGGTTGATGCAGATAAAATCAGCGAACTTGATTGGCATGACAGTGAGGACTATAAAAATGTTGAATTTACCTTAACACCTGCCCAACATTTTAGTGGTCGAGCGCCGGGAAAATTAAACTCAACTTTGTGGGGATCATGGATAGTTTCTTCAGAAAAAGTAAAGGTCTACTTTAGTGGAGATGGCGGCTATTCAGAAACATTTAGAGAGCTAGGTGAACGATATGGCCCTTTCGATATAGCCTTTGTTGAAGGCGGCGCTTATAACGCAGACTGGTCAGAAATTCATATGTTTCCCAATGAAACCGTTCAGGCCAGTATTGACTTAAAAGCCAAAGTACTTTTCCCAATTCATTGGTCCAAATTTGACCTATCTATTCATCCTTGGGATGAACCAATAATCCACATCACTAAAGAGGCCCGTAAAAGAAATGTCAATATTACAACTCCAATGATTGGTGAAGTATTTGACTTAACCAACTTACCAAAAAATCCCTGGTGGGAGGCGCTTAGAAACTAAGGCGAAATCGAGTTCGATATTATTTTGAATCCTCTGATAAAGAGGTGCTATAGAATTACTCAGAGATGCCCAAGTCAGACTTTGAGAATAAACGTGACTGGCCCATCGTTTTCCAGACTAACTTGCATGTCTGCGCCGAACTTCCCCGACCGTACAAATTCATGCTGCTCGCGCGCGGCTTGTTCTAGCTTGTCGTAGATTGCTTCAGCCTCCACTGGAGGTTTTGCAGTAGAGAACCCAGGGCGAAGCCCTTTCTCTGTCTCGGCAGCGAGAGTAAATTGCGATACAAGCATTAGGTCACCGCCGATGTCCTTTAGATCGAGATTCATCTTCCCGTCTGAGTCCGCGAAAATTCTGTAAGCGAGAATCTTGTCGAGCAATTTCTGCGCTAGCTTATCGTCGTCTTCTTTCTCAATACCAATCAACGCGAGTATGCCCTGACCAATATCGGCATGCAGCGTGCTATCGATATAAATTTGCGCCCAATTGACGCGCTGAATAAGTGCAATCACATGATCCCCTAGGTCGTTATCTTGAAGCTAGCATTAGCGCATCTCAATCAAAATTTTCGAGCTGCTTCGCGATGTCTGCAGTGGCACGTATCAGAGCATCCACAGTTCCAGGTTCGGACCCGGAGTGACCTGATTCACGAACTATGTGAAGCTCCGCCGTAGGCCACAATTTATGCAATGCTAGTGCGTTTTCGAGAGGGCAAACCATATCGTAGCGGCCGTGAACAATTCGACTGGGGATGTCACGAATAAGATGCATATTTTCTAAAATTTGATTCTCGTCAATAAAGCCCTTGTTCATGAAATAGTGACTTTCTAAACGAGCGAGCGCGAGTGCTTTGTGCGGTTTGGTAAACCTTGCCAGTGCTTCTGGGCTTGGTCGCAGCTTAGAGCAGTTCCCTTCCCATACCGACCAGTGCTTTGCTGCTGCCATCCGTGCAAGCTCATCATCGCCAGTTAGCCTTGCATAATAGGCCTTCATTAAATCGCCGCGTTCATCAATAGGGATATGGTTAACAAACTCTTCCCAACAATCTGGGAAAACTCGCCTTGCACCATCCTTATACAGCCAATCGAAATCACACTGCCTGCAAAGAAAAATACCGCGCAGAATAAGCCCGAGCACCCTAGCCGGGAATGCCTGTGCATACAGCAGGCTCAGAGTAGAACCCCATGAGCCACCGAATAACACCCATCTATCTACGTCGAGTAACTCGCGCATGACTTCGATGTCACAGATTAGGTCTTGGGTCGTATTGTTTTCAAGCTCGCCGTGGGGGGTCGAACGACCGCAGCCGCGCTGATCGAAGGTAATAATGCGATAGACACTAGGATCGTAGAAACGGCGGGAACTCGCATCACAAGCTCCACCGGGGCCGCCATGTACGAACAGGATAGGTATGCCGTGGACATTACCTGACTCGTCGACATACAGCTCATGCTTGTCTGAGACTTTTAACTGGTGGCGTTTATAGGGTTTGAGTTCGGGGAAGAGAATCTGCATAGGACAGGCCTAATTCTAGCTAAAGTGGCATGCACGCTCTTCTACAAGAGCGCATTTAGCTATGTTAGGCCAGTAAGCTGCGAGACGCTAGCGCGCTGCAGCTCCACGGCCATGCCGCTTACGCTCATTCTCAGTAAGCAATTTCTTGCGCAGACGAATATTCTCAGGAGTCACCTCAACCAATTCGTCGTCGGCAATGAATTCCATCGCCTGCTCGAGCGTATGTGTAGTTGGAGGCGTTAGGACGATATTTTCATCGGTTCCTGAGGCGCGCACATTGGTCAGCTGTTTACCCTTGATAGGGTTAACAGCCAGGTCGTTTTCGCGACTGTGTAAGCCGATGATCATGCCTTCGTAAGTCTCTACGTTAGGCCCTACGAATAACTTGCCACGGTCCTGCAGGTTAAATAGCGAGAAACCAAGCACCTTACCCTTCACCATGGAGACTAATACGCCTCTGGTGCGCACAGCCAGATCCATATCTTTGTAGTCGCCGTAATGATCGAATACGTGAGTCATCAAGCCCGAGCCCGATGTCATGCTTAAGAACATAGAGCGAAAGCCAATCAATCCACGAGTAGGAATCAAGAACTGCAGGCGTACTCGACCCTTGCCGTCTGGCAGCATGTCCTGCAAGTCTGCGCGGCGCTGACCCAACTCTTCCATAACCGAGCCCTGATGTTGATCATCGCAATCCACGACTAATGATTCGACAGGCTCTTTCAATACTCCACCTTCTTCATGAAGAATAACTTCTGGCCTAGACACCGCGAGCTCAAACCCTTCTCGACGCATGCTCTCGATCAACACCGAAAGATGCAATTCTCCGCGACCTGAGACTTTGTATTTGTCCGGTGTCTCGCCCTGTTCAACGCGCAACGCAACGTTGTAGAGCAACTCTCTCTCGAGTCGATCCCTGATTTGCCGAGTAGTAATGTACTTGCCTTCGCGTCCTGCAAACGGCGAATCATTTACCTGAAACGTCATGCTGATCGTCGGCTCATCTACAGACAGAGGCTTCATCGCTTCTGGATGATCCGGGTCGCAAAGTGTGTCAGAAATATTTAGCTTATCGACACCGGAGATACAAACGATCTCTCCTGCCTGAGCCTCGTCTACATCGATTCGTTCCAAGCCTAGATGACTTTTAACCTGCAGTATCTTTCCTTTGCGGGACTTTCCTTCGTGGTCGATAATGACAACTTGCTGATTACGAAACACCTTGCCGCGTGTAACACGGCCTACACCGATAACGCCGACGTAGCTGTTGTAGTCCAATGCACTAATCTGCATCTGAAATGGTCCATCGATAACAACATCCGGCGGCGGAACTTTATCAACCACTGTTTCAAAAAGCGGCTCCATGTTGTCCGTCATCTGATCCATCTCATGGCCGGCGAAGCCCTCTAGCGCTGAGGCGTAGATTATTGGAAAGTCTAACTGCTCGTCTGTCGCGCCCAGCTTATCGAATAGGTCGAAGACTTCGTTGACCACCCAATCAGGTCGTGCGCCATGGCGGTCGATCTTGTTTATCACTACGATAGGATTCAGGCCTTGTGCAAATGCCTTCTGTGTAACGAAACGAGTCTGCGGCATTGGCCCGTCGACGGCGTCCACGAGCAGCAGCACACTATCGACCATCGATAGCACGCGCTCAACCTCACCACCAAAATCGGCGTGGCCCGGCGTATCCACAATATTGATGT
>JAPKAI010000148.1 GCA_028825335.1 Gammaproteobacteria bacterium
AGTCGATTGATGATGCAGAAACGCTCGCTATGAAAATCCACGAGAAGGAACATGTTCTCTATCCCACTGTGGTCTCTTTATTTGCCGATGGTAGGTTGTCACTAGATGGAAAAAACGCCTTCCTGGATGACCAACTTCTGCCGGAAACAGGCCAGCAAATTGACGCCTCATGAACAACAAAGCGACAGCAATCCTTTTCAGTTACGCGCTCAGCAGCTTCGCTAGCTACTGCTATGCACAGAACACACCTCTGCTAGAATATGTCGCACAATACGAAGCTAGTGCTAACGGTCTGGAGGCAACAGCTACCCGCAGCCTTAACAGGACAGATGAGAACTCGTATCGCTTGAGTAATTCTTTAGAGGCCAGTATCGCAGGACAAGCTCTTGCGAATTTAGACCAAGCGAGCGAATTTATCATTGACGGCGGTCGAATCGTTCCCCTCAATTATTCCTATCAACTCAGCGGCGTAAGCAGGGCGAGTCACACCATCTTCTTTAATTGGGATGCAGAAGTAGCACTAAGCACAGAAGGCGATGAAAGTTGGCAGTTGCAGCTCAAAGAAGGAGTCATGGATCAACTCAGCTATCAGGTTGCGATAAGACAGGCTCTGATGGACAACACTGAGGACGAAACCAGTTTCTCATTCGAAATTATCGATGGCGACGCTATAGAGATTCAAGAGTATCGCTTAGTGGGCGAAGAAATTACTTCTACACCATTCGGTGAGCTAAGCACCTTAAAACTAGAACAAGTACGCGAAGCCTCCGATGAACGTGTGACAGAAATTTGGCTCGCTTTAGAGTGGGATTTTCTACTCACCCGAATAGAGCAGCTCAACAGTTCGGGTTTGCGGATTAGTTTAGAATTGAAATCGGCCAAGCTAGACGGAAATACCGTTAGGGGAAATAACTAGCGACTATACAGACGCTGATTTGTTTTTATCTGCCATATCTGGCGCTTCGGCGCCTTCTATAGAACCTTCCTCAGAACTAAGCTGTGACTCAGGTTCTTGCGGCTTCTGCAGGTTGTACTTGCGCATCTTTTCAACCAGTGTCGTTCTACCCAACTGCAGTCTATCAGCCGCCCGAGCGACTACCCCACTGCTGTCGGACAGAGCTTTCTCGATAAGGTCTTTCTCCAAATTGGAGAGATATTCTTTTAGATCGATTCCGTTCAGAGGCAACAAGCCGCTTCCCGAATCTAACGCTGCTGCGCCTCTTTGTGCCGAGCGTTTCTGAAGAGAAACCATGCTCGCATCTGCGGAGGCATCCAAGCCGATCGAGCTCAGTGGCGAAGCAGTGTTGTCATCAGGGTATTTCCTAAATTTCTCGGGCAGATCTTCAACTCCTACAATGCCATGAGGATAAAGAATTGCCATTCGCTCTACCAGGTTTGCAAGTTCCCTCACATTACCCGGCCATTCATAATTACAGAGTGAATTAATTGCAGCAGAATTAAATCGAATAGAACCGCGCTTTTCTGATTCCATAATGGTGATCAATTCATTAAGCAGCAAGGGAATATCTTCGGGCCGCTCGCGCAAGGACGGCATCTCGATAGGAAAGACATTAATTCGATAATAGAGATCTTGTCGGAATTCGCCGCGTTCAATCATCACTTCCAAGTCTTTGTGCGTTGCCGCCAAAATTCTGACATCTGCTTGCAATGTGCTCACACCGCCAACCCGTTCGAAGCTGCGCTCCTGCAAGACTCTTAACAGCTTCACCTGCATGCTCAAAGGCATGTCCCCAATCTCATCGAGGAATAGCGTTCCTCCGTCTGCTAATTCGAATCGTCCAGCCCTAGATGCGATTGCACCAGTAAAGGCGCCCTTCTCATGCCCAAACAATTCACTTTCGAGAAGCTCGCGGGGAATCGCGCCGCAATTTATTGGGATGAATGGCTTCTCTGACCTGTTTGAGTTCAGATGTAGGTTTCTCGCCACCACTTCCTTCCCAGTACCTGACTCTCCCGTGATTAACACACTCACTTCTTTGCATGCGACCTGCCCCATCATATAACGCACTTTCTGCAGGGCATCGCTCTCACCTACGAGACTGCGAAACATATTGAAGTCACGCACTCCGTCGAAGTCACGAAGCCGATTGTAGTGTTCGTGAAATATTTTAGCTTTATGCAGAGCATCTAACAAAGGTTGGTAGCTTAGCTGAGCAGGCAACTGTCCGGTAATAGCGGAGTACAACTTGGGATCTAACTCTTCGGGGAGATGCTGCTCACCTACCAAGATAAAAGGCAAACCTCCTTCCCAAGAGTGCAGCTCCTGAATCAGAGGTGCCAATCCCTTTCCACTGCAATTGGCGACTATCGCTGCCGAAAACTGAGAACTATTTAGCCCGCTCTCCTGGACCTTGGTTTTCCAGGTAGCGCTAGTGAATGCCATGATCGATTCACCGAGAAATGCGAGCACCGTTCTAAGACTCTGACTCGATTCGTCATCATCATCGATTAGCAATATTTGGGCGTTCTCAATCATTATGATCGACTCGGGTCACTCAGCTATTTTCAGCAATAGAGTAATAAGCTAGATCCCGGGATTACACTACAGCGGTTTATTAGTAGCTTCCGTCCAGCGAGATAGGAGGATCAATTAGACCCGCTAGGGGAACATTAGTCAAACGTACACGACACCGTTAAAGCGCTATTTTTGAAGGAAGTGGTAGTGAAGAAAAGTAAGGTTTGGCGCGATCAAGAAAATTGGATTAAGAGAGCTTGTAGCTGAAAAACCAGATCCCGATTGAGCGTGTTCACTTGAAGAGCCGACAGTTGAGCTCCAGAAATCAAACTGACTACAATGCATATCTCTGATTTGTAACATCGCTTTCCATATTAGTGTATGCAACACAGGCCTATCGATTGAGTGTGATATTTTCTTCGCGGATATTCGCTGATATAAGATGGCATGTCTTGTTGTTGTTGACAATTAGACCATTAAAAACTAATTCGCCTTTGTAGTGACCCTGCATCAAGAAACCGTTACCTTTCTTTATCAGCGCTTCATAGCTAACCCCTTCACTCCCATAGATTTCTACTGCCCAATCGACTAGCGAGGCATTGAGGCGATCGCCGCTTACGATTTCTATATCTAGATTTCTTCTACCCCATGCAACAATACCTCGACGACTTTTCGCCATGCTGTGCTGCAGGTCGCGTTTCGAAATTGATAGGTCGATGATCTGCACTTGCTGAACAATTGGTATCGCCACCTTTCTTAAGCAGAACTAGTGCGCCTGAATGCATTCTGAATTTCTGGGCCTAAGCATAAAAGACTACCAGCATCTAGACCGCGGTGTAGCTATCCGCAAAGCGAGTTATGGATACTTCTTGCCGTCGTTAAAAAATGAAGATCTACTAATTACTATCTGGCTAACAGCCAGTGATGGGAAATTCCGTCTCGACCGGCGTTTTCAGATGATCAAACACGCTACTGGCCAAACAGTACAACGAGGCCATTGGGAGTTGCTCTGCGTAAATCTCAAGAGTATGACGCCGCTAGCAGCGGAAAAGCGGCCAAATTCCCAAAGGAATTTATCGAATGCTACGGCCGTGCAGTAGTCTCTGCTTAGTAGAACTAACCCCCTCGTGGACACCAATTTGAGCCCCTATTGTTATAGCGCGCAAAGCTCATTGCTTAGAAAACGAAAATAATTCCATAAATTTGAATAATCTAAAGCATTGTGCTTTGTGCTATCGAGCGGTAGTAAACACTTCGCCTGCAGTTTTTCTTGCAAC
>JAPKAI010000009.1 GCA_028825335.1 Gammaproteobacteria bacterium
CCGTCTAAGCCAATTCGAATAGGAGGCTTTATGCAAAGCCCTTTAATTGATTTACGCACTGACTAGACACCAGCTTAAATAGAATATTTAGACTGGTGTTTTTTTTGAGTCGCGGAAAAGTCGCGCCAAGAACACCATCACCCTATCCACAACATGAAATAATCAAATAGGGACGATCTAATTCTGTCTAAGCTTATCTGTAAAATTACAAGGCTTATGCGTACTGTCTAGCTGCTCTGAAATAATTTTATCCCAAGCCGTCGCGCAAGCACCTGGCGAACCCGGCACACAGAACACAATCGCACCATTAACCAACCCGGCAAAAGCCCGTGATTGAATCGTAGAACTGCCTATTTCCTGATAGGAAAGTTGCCTAAACAATTCGCCGAATCCTTCTATTGGGGTATCCAATAGGGGCTCGATAGCGGTAACTGTATTGTCTCTCGCAGTAAAGCCGGTGCCGCCTGTTAGCAAGAGCGCCTGCACAGCGACGTCAGCAACCAATGAAGAAACTTCCGCTCGTAACTGGCAAGCATCGTCTTTGACGATCGTCTTCGAGTGCAGCTTGTGCCCAGCACTAAGTAGTCTCTCGACAAGTACGACACCGGATTTATCGGTATCCACCGTACGCGTATCAGAAACTGTTACCACGGCAATATTCAACGGGATAAAGGAAGGCATTTTAACTCTCTGTGTGTGTTATAGAAACTTTTGAATGCTCTCGCGGTCAGGCAGGCAAGCCGCTAGTAGCTAGCCGCCAGTCATATTCATCAGGCGAACCGGCTGGGCGTGATCCTTATCAAAGAAGTAATGTCGCTCGGGCTTTATCTGCATAGAGTCGATTAGGGCCTGCTTTAAAACAATATCGTCATTCTCTGAATTACGTAAGATGGCACGCAGATCTACAGAGTGCTCATTGCCAAGACAAAGCAGTAATCGCCCTTCAACCGTTACTCTCACACGATTACAGTCTTCGCAAAAATTGTGCGTAACTGGCGATATAAAACCTATACGACTTTTGTGACCAGCAATTTTTGCGAAGCGGGCAGGCCCAGCCGTCGTTTCGGCGCTATCAACGAGTTGATATTTTTCGGCGATCTTCTCTCTCACCCAGGCATTGCTGCAGGTTGTATCTTCCCGAGCATGGTCCGAGGCTTCGCCAAGCGGCATTTCTTCAATGAACGCGATATCGATATCGTGCTCAACAGCATAGTCTGCTAAATCTAGAACCTCATCCTCGTTATAGCCTCTCATAACCACAGAATTTAGCCGTATGCGTTCGAATCCCGCTGCATTTGCGGCTTCGATGCCTGCTAGCACCTTGTCGAGTTTTCCAACGCGCGAGATACGCTTGAAGCGCTCAGCATCAAGACTGTCAATGCTGATATTAATTCTATTCACACCCGCGGCCTTCAGCGGAATCGCGTATTTTTCCAACTGTGCGCCGTTGGTAGTCAGGAGAAGTTCCTCGAGGCCGGGTAGCGCACCTAACTTTTCGATTAGCGACATCACATTAGATCGCACCATCGGCTCGCCACCGGTTAACCGAATCTTCTTAACGCCCAATTCGGTAAACACTTTCGCGACGCGATACAACTCTTCTAGAGACAAAACCTGATCGCGTGGCAGGAACGTCATATCTTCGGTCATGCAATAGACGCAGCGAAAATCACAACGATCAGTAACAGACAGGCGAATATAGTCAACCCGTCTTCCGAATTTGTCGATCAGTTCTGTCACTTGACTGTTATCTGCCATATGAATTTACCTTGAGCGCAACTATACCGCAGATTCTGACCCAAATGCACTGTCCTACGTGCTGTTTCGGCCTAGTTATCATCCTCATCTAAACACCATTGAGCACTATCTGTAGGGAGATCAATATGAAGATCGCCCCCATTGCACGCTCCAACCATACCCCTATTCTTAGTATGAACACCCTCACCCGTGGAACCCCTAAGATTAGGGATAAAAGAGCGAACCAAAGGAATGTCGCTACGGCAAGGTATAAGCCATACATGATCTGGATAGAGGTCGGCGTATTGGGGTCGATAACGACAGTGAAAAGAGCGAGGAAAAACAGTGTGGCCTTCGGGTTCAAGCCGTTCGTTAAGAAGCCCAAACCAAATGCACGCGCGGCTGATAATACTGGCTCTTGCGCGGCTTCCCCTTCATCCACTTGCTGAATAAGAGATCCCCGAATTGACTGCACTCCCAAATAGAAGAGATAGCCTGCCGCGAGGAGTTTCATAATATTAAATAGTGCGGGTGACTGCAAAAGAAGTAGCGCCACACCTAACAGGCAATATGCCACATGTAACAGTATGGCACTGCCTACTCCGAGGCTTGTCCAAAGCCCCGACCGCGTGCCACACCGCACACTTTGTCGCATGACAACCGCAAAGTCCGGTCCGGGAGAGACAACTGCGAACAAATGCGCAATTGCAATGATAAAAAATTCAGCCCAATACATTCAACTCTCGTTCCGACAATGCATATTTTCCTATTCGATCAGGGAACCCGATCTACTATTTCCAGACTTATAACAGCTCTCTGACCATTGTGTGAAAAATTATCTGACTGCGAGCGATAGTCGCCAGAGGTCGGTGTAGCTGAGCCCGTGAACGAGACGGAGGCCGAAACGAAAACCGTCTCGGCGGAAGAGATGTTGAACGGACCGACGGCATATGAATTATCGAGCTGAATGTTCGCTGGTAGATCCGCAACAGTGAGATCGATAGCAGCGAGTGGAGGCAGCCCCTCTTGAGCCGCATTACGTACTGCTACAAAGACACGAAGGCCCCCATCAAGCTCTAAGCCCTCGGCTAACGAGAGATTAATTTCGATGGTTGGCCCGGCTGCAACATCTTGTCCATCTCCAGTTAAACGCTGCTGTGCGATGGCGATACTGCGCCGAAGAGTTCGGGCCTGCTCACTACTTGGGTTACTCTGAATAATAAGTCGCCAATACTCTATAGCGGTCTCAAAATCCTCACGCTCTTCTGCGTCAGCAGCTATTAATTGTAGTATCGACATTTCATTCGGATTAATCGCGCGCGCTTCGTCAATTACTTCGAGAATGTCCGCGGTAAAGGTAAACTCGGCTAAGATATACTTAGCCATCGCAACACGACCGAGCACAAGTGCCTTCTCAGGTGTCTCTTCCATACGCACCGCTGATTGCGTATAGGCGATCTCTGCTTCAGCGAACATGCCGATGCTAGCGAAATTTTCCGCCAAAAAATACCATGCCCAAGGCCGATCATCGTCTGCCTGGACCACCTCGCCCAAGCTAATAATCAAATTCTGCGATTCTTGTGGATTGTCTAGATTGTTCACGGTTCGCTGGAACAACCCCATCAATTCGACATCGTTCTTAAAACCCCACTCGTTATACAAACCGTAGGCTACGAACGGCATTAATAGGCAGAGTAGGAGAGGAATAGTTAGGCTATAAGTAGTCGACTTTGCGACCGAAGATTTTTTCTTCTTTGTTGTTCCCTTTGTTGTTAGCTCTTCATCCGATACGTCAGATAATAGGCTTTGCTGCATCTCTTGAATCAACACATCGAACTCAGCTTGGCTGAGATTACCAGACGCCAGTTCGTTTTCGAGTTCGTCACTACGCTCCTGAAATAACGCAATATTTTCATTCTTGCGCAGCGCGCCTTCAACAAATGACTCGGCTCTATTGCGAATCCACAAAGGAAACAAAACAAAAACTACGGCCATTACGAAAAGTATTGCAGTAAATATCCAGAACAAGTGGTTATTCCAATTATAGGTAAATTTGAATTACGTTTTATCGCCTAACAGCTGCTGCAGGCGCTTTTGCTGAGACTTATCCAGCTCGGTATCGCTGTCACTAATTTTTCTAGCACGCCTCCAAATCCCAAAGGCAAATAGGCCGCCGATGAAAAGGAACAGCAAGGGCCCAAACCATAACAATACTGTCCCGGCGGTTAGTCGCGGGCGAAATAAAATAAAGTCTCCATAGCGCTCGAACATAAACTGAATAATTTCACTATCGCTCACCCCTTCCATGATCATGCGATGCACCTCTCTACGCAGATCTTCTGCTACTCCGCCGGTTGAACCTGAAAGGCTTGAGTTCTGGCACATAGGACAGCGCAGCTCATTCGACAGGGTACGAAACCTGTTCTGCTGCTCATCGGTATCGAATACGAATGTATCGACCTGCGAATAACTTGTGCTGGGCAGCAACAAACTGCATAGCAACACGATGACTGATGCTAGAGCTAGAAGGACATTGCGGTTTACTGGGATTGCCATTGAACTCATTCTATTAACCACCTTCTTCGAGCAATTCAGCTATCGCCGGCAGAAATTGCTCCTGCCAAACTGTTTCGTCGAGCACGCTCACATGCCGGAAGCGAATCACGCCGTTCGCATCTACTAGGTAGGTTTCCGGCGCACCATAGACACCTAGATCGATGCCGAAGCGCCCACTCTCATCTAATATGCTAAACGAGAATGGATTGCCATTGTCCGCTAGCCAATCGATAGCTAAGCCCTGCCGGTCACGATAGTTCACACCGACAACAGGAATCGCCCCTTCTTCTGACAAGCGCATGAGAGTCGGATGCTCGATTAAACAAGGAAGACAATACGACCCCCACACATTCAGCAAGAATATTTGATCAGGTAAGTCCGAATTGCTGACGTCGATTCCATCTACCGAAGTTAACTCAAAGTTAGGCATTGGCTTGTCGATTAGCATCGATGGCAGGGTCTTTGTATCCAAATATAGACCACGCCAAAGCGCTATCGCTACAAAAAAAAAGCCGAGTACGGGGAGATAGAAACGCAATTTACTCATCGATTCGTTCTAGGAGCTCGCCTGCAGCTCGCCTCCGATAGAATTCGATTTTCCTGACTCACGATTCAACTCAGTCTGCTTTCTGCGCAGGCGTCGATAGCGCTTATCAGCCGCCGCTAAGATGCCTCCAAATGTCATGAAAATGGCGCCTAGCCATATCCATCGAACGAAAGGTTTCACATAGATCGTCATCGACCAGGAATCCCCTTCCTTCTGTTCGCCCAGCGTGATAAAGAGATCACGCAAGAAGCCTGCATCGATCGCCATCTCAGTCGAAGGGGTATTAGTAGCCAAATAAATTCTGCGCTCTGGGTGCAAGATAGCTATTTCTTCACCCTCTTGCAGCACAATGAAAGTCGCCTGCTCCCCGACATAGTTTGGACCATTAACCGAAGCCGTGCCTTCGAACTGAAATACATAGTTGCTAAGCCCTACATCTTGCCCGGGCGACAACAGAACGCTGCGCTCAGAGCTAAAACTGCTCGTCAACGCTACGCCGATCAGCATGACGGCCATACCCATGTGCGCCATCTGCATTCCATAGTAACTGAACGACAATGCACGAAGTCCTTTTAGACGTGTTGCCTTGTTCGCCGTTTTGTTCACTAAATCCTGCAGCATCGCCAACATGATCCATGAGCCAATTGCGACAGCCATGGTTGCGGGCAAGGAAATCTGCCGCGTAACTAATAGTGGAAGCAAAACACCTAACGTGAGGGCTGCCAATGCGACTTTACCGAGCTGTTGCATTAGATACGTCGTTGAGGTGCGCTTCCAGCGAGTATATGGACCAATCGAAAGTAGCAATGCGAGAAGCGCCATCAGCGGGATAAAGATTGCGTTGAAGTAAGGGGGGCCAATCGAGATCAGATCGTCCGTAATCGCCTGGTACACCATCGGAAATAACGTGCCTAAGAACACAGACGCCGCTGCCACCACTAAGATGACGTTGTTTGAGAGTAATAGGATCTCTCGCGAAACCAGATCGAATCCAAACTCACTCTTCATTAGGGGGGCTCTAAATGCAAACAACAACAAGGCGCCCCCAACGGTTATGCCAAGAATAGCCAGTATGAAGAAACCTCTGTCTGGGTCACTCGCGAACGCGTGCACCGAAGTTAACAAACCTGAGCGAGTAATAAAGGTGCCTAGCAAACTACCGGCAAAAGCCAATATCGCTAACAACACGGTCCATGCCTTGAACACGCCGCGTTTCTCGGTAGCCGCCAAGGAATGAATCAACGCTGTGCCGAATAGCCAAGTTATTAGAGGTGGATTCTCGACAGGATCCCAGGCCCACCAACCGCCCCAACCAAGTTCGTAATAGGCCCACCAGCTGCCAAGTGCAATACCCAAAGTAAGAATTGCCCAAGCAATGTTAGCCCAGGGACGGCACCAACGCGCCCATGCCGCATCCATCTTTCCACTCAACAAAGCAGCCATCGCGAAAGCGAACACTACAGAAAAACCAACGTAGCCCATGTAAAGTGTTGGGGGGTGAATAATAAAACCAAAATCTTGTAGCGCGGAATTTAAATCCGCACCATCGATTGGCGGTAATGGCACGATGCGATCGAAGGGATTCGATGTCGCCAGCATGAATAAGATGTAACCGGTAATGAGGAACCCTAGTACGCCTAAGACTCTAGCGACGAATTCCAACGGCATACTTTTACTAAAGATAGCGACGGCTAACATCCAGCCTGCAAGCATGAATGTCCAAAGTAGAAATGAACCCTCGTGCCCACCCCATACCGCAGTTAATTTATAGCGATCGGGAAGCAGAGTATTGGAATGTTGAGCAACGAACTGAACAGAGAAATCGTCGGTAACAAACGCGTAAGCCAGGATTGCGATACTTATTGCTAGGAACACAAACACACCGGCCGAGAGTGGACGCGCCATGCTCATCCACAGGAAATTATTCTGATACGCTCCAATAATAGGCAAAGTAGCGAGCATCATGCTCAGGCATAGTGCCAATATCAGTGAAAACGCACCTACCTCAGGAATCATCTAGTTTGTTCCCCCAGGCATATGGTTATCAGCAGAAGCTCCCGCCGCATCTAATGCGGCCTTCACTTCTGGCGACATGAAATTTTCATCGTGCTTAGCTAGGACTCGCGACGCCTGGAACACACCGGCCGCGTCCATCTCGCCTTCCGCTACGATTCCCTGACCCTCTCTAAATAAATCGGGCAAGATTCCCTCATATTGAATAGGCACATCGCTTACGAAATCCGTTGTTACGAAGTTGACTTTTAAACTGTCGGTCGCACCAAGAACGGTTCCCGTCTTTACCATGCCGCCAATTCTGAAATGCTGACCAGCCCCAACCTCACCTTCTGCAACTTGGGTTGGTGTGTAAAACATATTAATATTTTGCTTAAGTGCGAAGGCGGTAAAGCCAACTGCAACGCTAAGGCCGGCAGCTATGAACAAAATAATTCCGAGCTTCTTACGTCTATGGGGTTTCATCTACTACTCCGAAACGATAAATACTCTCATGGGGTCTAATCGCCATTACTACTATCTTCACTTTGAATCTCAGTCTCTAAAGTCATGCGACGCTTTAGCTGACGAACAATTTTTTGTTTCTTACGCCAAGGCAGTATGAGGTTAACAGCAACAAGAATGGCGAAGAGTGCGTATACCGACCATACGTTGAATCCGTAACCACCCATGTCGATAAATTCGGCCCAAGTTGAAAACTGTATTGCATCTAACATCTACTGTCCTTCAAAAAAATCTTTTGTAAACTCTCTGAACTGCCTAATTCTTCAACACCAAGTCTTGAACCCATTGAGACCTGCGCTCTCTTTCTAATATTTCATTACGTGTCGACAAGATCAGACTTACAGACAGGAATAGATAGACCGCCACGATCATAATCAAAGTAGCTATCCAAAATTGAGGCCCATTCGGACTAGTCGGATCGAGAGAGACGGGACTGGCAACCTGATGCAAGGTATTCCACCACTCGACAGAATACTTGATTATAACTACGTTGATACAACCCACTATAGAGAGTAAGGCGCAGGCCTTTGCCGCCGTCTCTGAATCTTCCAGAGCGGAACGCAGAGAGATCACACCTAGTAACAGAAATAATTGGAACAGCATCGATACAAGCCTGCTATCTGTCCATTCCCACCAGGTTCCCCACATTACGCTTCCCCACAGAGAGCCAGTCGCCAGAGTAATGAACGAGAACCAGGCACCGAGGATGGCGGCATGCTTAGCCACCATATCGGCGAGCTTCATACGCCAGACTAAAGTGACAGTTCCTGCTACAAGCATCAGCGGGAAAAAGGCCAGAGAGGTGCCGGCCACGGCAACGTGCACAATCAGAATTCTGGAGGTAAATCCCTGTTGGTAATCTGGAGGCAGAAACACTAGGCCCCAGACCAGACCAATAGTCATGAAAATAACCATTGCAGCAATTAGCCAGGGCAGCCATTTCCCGCTGAGTTCGTAGAACCATTTCGGAGAACCTAGTTTGGAGAACCATACCCACATGACGAACGCCTACCTCTTCCTATTAGCTAATCAAATATATCACGTAGCCCTGAGGCCGCCGTGTTACGTATTGTAACTCATTGTAATTACGCGGTTAACCCGTTATTGGACCTATCTTCACCAGTTCAAGCTAATTCACGCTTATTTTGAGCGCAGCAGCCGAGGCAAGCGGGGCAAGGCTTACGGAAACCGAAAGCATGACTAACATCAGGCTTATATAACCAATCGGCGATTGGCTATTCAATGTGGATTGAACGGCCAAGGTTCCAAAGATTAGGATGGGGACGCTCATGGGCAGGGTAATGACCGCCAGTATCAGTCCGCGACTACCCAAGCCCACAGTGAGCGCTACCGCGATCGATCCGAGCAGGCTCATTATCGGAGTACCCAGCAATAGGGATAATACCAACGTTCCATACGCCTCCGAGGGAAGCGCCAGCATATACGCCAATAGCGGCGACACCAGCACGACCGGCAACCCGCTTACCAGCCAGTGGCTTATATTCTTAGCTAGCACTAGGAAAAACAGCGGATGAGGACTAAGCAATAGCTGCTCCAGGGAGCCATCCTCATAGTCAGATCTATATAAGTTGTCCATCGACAGCATCGAGGCTAGCAGCACCGAGATCCAAATTACGCCGGCCGCTATCTCAGTCAACCGATCACTCTCGGGACTAATCCCTATTGGGAATAGAGAAACGACGATGATAAAGAACATAAATGGGTTAACTATGTCGTTTTTCTTCTTAAACGCGATAAGCAAGTCGCGCTTAAGCGTTGCGAAGAACGCAGCAGAGGTGGTTGTCTGTTTTTCAGTCATCGACGCCACCTAACCCAGACTCAATATAGTTAGCTCAGCAATACTCAAGCTATGGTGCGTAGTGACCATAACCGCGCCACCGGCTTGGGCCTGTCGCTGCATTATTTTTTCCAGCATCGCCACACCCTTTGTATCCAGTGTAGTAAAAGGCTCATCAAGCACCCACAATGATGCAGGGCTTATGATAAGCCGCGCTAGCGAGACTCTTTGTTGCTGTCCCGCCGATAGCGTGTAGCAAGGAGACTCTTCGAATCCACGCAGACCGACTTCTTTGAGCGCGTCCATAATTTGCTCGTCGCTAACCGCTTGCTTGAGGCTGCAACTCCAGCGCAGATTCTCTACTGGTGTTAGCACCTTACTTACGCCAACCCTATGGCCTATATAGAGTAGCGAAGAAAAGAAACTAGCAGCCTGGTCTTCGATTTCTTGCCCATACCATTTGATTGAACCTTCATAGCTATCGTTCAAACCACAGAGAATACGCATCAGCGTAGTTTTACCGCTGCCATTGCTGCCCTGAACCTGCAGCACCTGCCCCTGGGGCAGGTCAAAATTCAGGTTCTTAAACAAAACGCGCTCATCGCGCGCACAAAAAAGCTCGCGTGCAGCTAACATGATCTTGTCAGTATCGGAATTCGGGGAGGTTGTTGGCGCTGCAGATGACATGAACTGGTGTGTTCCCGCTATATGGGCTGGGGATTATAACGGAGAAGATAGGCTATTGCTGCCCAAAAGCACCAGCGGTGCCAAGATATCAGGCGCAGCTCGACTAACGGGCCCAGTCGGAGAGCCGCGATCGCAAACGCATAGCTGCCTGACTGTGTATCTGACTTACTCGAGACTCACTGACTCCAATCACCTCACCTATCTCTTTCAGGTTTAGCTCTTCGTCATAGTAAAGCGCAAGCACGAGTTTTTCCCGGTCTGGCAGCTTATCGATAGCTTTGGCTAGATGCGCCTTGAATGTAGAACGTTGCAAGCCGTCGCAAGGGCCGGGGAGTTCACCGGCGGCTAATTCGATAGCCGAATCATCGCCTTCCATTATGTCGTCGAAACTAAAGAGACGACTGCCGCTCGCATCCTGCAATATCGCATAATAGGCGTTGAGATCGATCTCCAGCTCTTTTGCAATATCCGGGTCTTTGGCATCTTTACCTGTACGGGCTTCGATTGCCTTTATCGCCTCTGCAACTTTTCGAGACTTTCGGTGTACCGATCTGGGTGCCCAGTCTCCTTTTCTGACTTCGTCCAACATAGATCCACGAATTCGTATTCCAGCATAGGTTTCGAAGCTCGCTCCTTTGGAGACATCATATTTCTTTGCGGCCTCCAACAGTCCGATCATGCCCGATTGAATTAAATCGTCAATCTGAACACTGGCAGGCATTCTCAGCAATAGGTGATGGGCGATGCGCTTTACGAGTGGCGCATAGCGCACCACTACTGCCGTTAGGTTCTCATCTGACGCCTCACCATTTGGTAAGACCGGTTCGTAAACTTTAGCTTCAGTTGCCGAAGTCATTTATATCATCCTATTTTTTATGTGCGATTCAGAGACAGCAGCAATTCCCCAATACCCTGAAAGGCAATGGTGAAATTTGTGGGTACTGAGTCGTCCTTCTACTGCGATAAAGCTATTGGCTGTCATGCCTTAGCATGCTCCGTTTTTTTGTTTTACTTCTGTAATTCCATTTATATTTTTACTTTCTAAACTAAAATTTCAATGCTGGCGATTTACTTATTAAGTTTTAGCGCCGCCAATTTATAAAATAACGTTGCTCAAAAATTACCCTCGCCGTGCATGCCACTTATGCAAAATTTCCTAAATTCAATTCTTTTGCATAAGCCAGACAGTCAACGCTGATAAAAGACGGACCGCTGCACTTATATAGAGCAATTATTGTTCCAAGCTGTTGTAATTCTGAATTTTTTTTTGTCGAGCTAGGTATTACGAGGGCTGTAGAGGCAGAAGCGAAGTTTGAAGGATTTAGCAGGCGCCGGATAAGCGCCAGAAATTTGACTAATACGAGTTAGGAGGTCGTGTAGCGCCAGAAAAACATCGCTGCAGAGCAAGAATCACGGCGCGATCATGCTTTCGGAGGCGTGACACCTTTCTGACCCATGTATTTTCCACCGCGCTGCTTATAGGTAACTTCGCACTGCTCGTCGGATTGATAGAACAACATTTGTGCCACACCCTCGTTGGCGTAAATCTTTGCAGGCAAAGGAGTGGTATTGGAAAATTCGAGGGTGACATGGCCTTCCCACTCAGGCTCCAACGGCGTGACGTTGACGATGATGCCACAGCGAGCATAGGTCGACTTACCCAAGCAGATAGTAAGCACATCTCTCGGGATGCGGAAATATTCTATAGTCCTTGCCAGGGCGAAGGAGTTTGGAGGAATGACGCAGAACGGCTCGTCGATCGAGATGAAGCTGGATTCATCAAAATTCTTTGGGTCCACTACGCTGGTCGTGTGTACATTCGTAAAAATTTTGAATTCGGTGGCGCAGCGCACATCGTAGCCGTAACTTGAAGTACCATAAGAAATCACTTTCTCACCATCTTGGTAACGAACCTGATCGGCCACGAACGGCTCTATCATTCCTTGCGTAGTTGACATTTCCCTGATCCAACGATCGGATTTAATACTCATAGCTTTGTATCCAAGATTGAATATGCTTCAGGCCGCACTGACGCCGCCTCGTGATTCCCTGCCAATTCGCGCAGCGAAGAGAACGCGAATGATAGAGGCAATCCATCATGGAATCATCCCTTATTTACCTTTTTACCTCACCCTACTCTTAGTTTATGCCAGCGCGTAGAGACGGGGTCAGCACAAAAAACAGGCTGAAAATACCCAGCCTTTGCAGTATGATGCGGCGCCTATCGTGATGACTATCGTTGCACGATTTTAGTACGCAGAATTGCCTCAGCGAAGGTGTTTTGCAGAATCATAACTAGCTAGTGGGTTTCTTGGCCTAGCAGCTGAATCACAATCAAAATCTGGAGAAAGTCGTGAGGAAATGGCAGTGTTTGGTATGTAGTTTTGTCTATGAGGAAGCTCTAGGTCTACCGGATGACGGCATTCCTGCCGGCACTAGCTGGGACGACATACCCGATGATTGGGCGTGTCCAGAATGCGGAGTCGGTAAAGAAGATTTCGAAATGATCGAAATCTAATAGTAATAACACAATGTGCGACAGTAGAGCTTCACCGAGCAATCGCATTAAATAACAGTGATAATTGGCATAAAAAATTGGTAGGTAGCGAACGTGAGTCAGCGAAAAATATTGGTTACTAGTGCTTTGCCTTATGCGAATGGAGGCATCCATCTTGGGCACCTCATGGAAGCTATTCAGACAGATATTTGGGTTCGCCTGCAGAAACTTCGAGGCAACGACTGCGTCTATGTCTGTGCCGATGACGCACACGGCACTGCGATAATGCTTAGCGCTGAACAACAGGGAATAACCCCGGAGCAGCTAATCGAAAATGTCAGCAATGAGCATCAAAGAGATTTTGCAGACTTCTTGATTCAGTTCGACAATTATCACTCAACTCACTCCGAAGAAAACCGGGAATTCTCCGAGCACATCTATAAGGTTCTAGATAAGAACGGGCATATAAATAAAAGGAGCATCACGCAGCTATTCGATCCAGAGAAGAAGCTATTTCTCGCAGATCGATATGTCACCGGCACCTGCCCGAAGTGCAAGGCGGAAGGTCAGTATGGAGACAACTGTGAAGCCTGCGGCTCTACCTATAGCCCCTCCGAGCTAATCGATCCGCGCTCTTCGATCTCTGGCGCGACACCTATCGAGAAAGGTTCCGAGCACTTCTTCTTTGCCCTGCCTGAATTCCGCGACATACTTTCCCAATGGACTCGCAGTGGAACACTACAAGATGCGGTCGCGAATAAACTAAGAGAATGGCTAGACACAGAACTGCAAGAATGGGACATCAGTCGTGATGCGCCCTACTTCGGATTCGAAATCCCCGGCTCTCCAGGCAAATATTTCTATGTGTGGCTTGATGCACCGATCGGCTATATGGCTAGCTTCAAAAACCTATGCGATCGCACAGACTACAACTTCGATGATTACTGGCAACAAGGTCAGGAGACAGAGCTGTACCATTTCATCGGCAAAGACATTATCAACTTCCACACGCTATTCTGGCCGGCAATGCTAACTAGTGCCGGGTACCGAACACCTACCGCGGTTCACGTGCACGGCTTTCTAACCGTGGATGGCACAAAGATGTCTAAATCACGCGGCACATTTATAAACGCACGCACCTATCTCGATCATCTCAACCCTGAATATCTACGTTATTTTCTCGCTGCGAGGCTATCTAACGGCATCGACGATCTGGATCTAAATCTTGAAGACTTTGCACAGAGAGTCAATTCAGACCTAGTTGGCAAGGTAGTAAACATAGCAAGCCGCTGTGCTGGCTTTATTGGCAAAGGCTTCGATGGTTACCTTGCACAAAATCCCGACAACCCCGAATTACTCGCCGAGATTCAAGCTGCAAAGAACGAAATTGGGGATTACTTCGAGGCGCGAGAATACAGCAAAGCGATTCGTTTGATCATGAGTCTCGCCGACAAGGCGAACCAATATATCAATGACAAGGAACCTTGGGTTATTGCAAAGACTGACAAGCAATCACCTGAACTTCAGGCCATCTGCAGCAGTGGCATCAATGCCTTTCGCCTGCTTATGTGCTACTTAAAACCCGTGCTACCCAAAATGGCGGCAGATGCAGAACAGTTTCTTGCTATCGAACCTCTGCTTTGGGATGACGCCGATAGTCTTTTGGTTGGACACAAGATCAATAAATTTAAGCCACTGATGACTCGAGTGGAATCTGACAAGGTACAGGCTATGGTAGACGCAACTCAGAAAGAGTTCGAGAGTCAGGCGCGCTCTAAAGCGAAGTCCGACACGGCGAAACAGCCTCAAGAAAATACTACGGGTTTCGAGAGCGAGATCGATTTCAATGATTTCGCCAAAGTCGATCTGCGCGTCGCTGAGATCACCAGCGCCGAACACGTCGAAGGCGCGGACAAGTTATTGAAGCTAGTATTGAATCTGGGTAAAGATAAAAACGAGGAAGACATTACGCGAACCGTTTTTTCTGGCATCAAGTCAGCATACGACCCAGAAAAACTAGTCGGCATGCTGACCGTCGTCGTAGCAAACCTCGCGCCCCGCAAGATGAAGTTTGGCATGTCTGAAGGAATGATCCTCGCCGCCGGCCCTGGTGGAAAAGAAATTTGGTTGTTCGAGCCCCATGCCGGCGCTCAGCCAGGTATGCGCATCACCTAGCCTCTGCAATTCATGACCTGCGCCTCAGAATCTAGGAACCTGCAAGATTCCTCTTCCCTTACAGGTCCTATCAACAGCGGGTCTTGTTGCTAGACTATGCTGGCAGACTGTCTTACCAGTCAATGCAACGTGACTGGCACTGTCGCCGCTAACATATTAAGCTTCAGCATTCGATCGCGTGCCGGTGTGTAACATCCTGCTACTGCGAATATCAACTACCGAACCAGAGGTCTTCCACTATGCGTTTTCCTAACAGCTTTTTTGGCAAGCTGCCCCGCATGTTCTTGCTAACGCTATCTTTGTTCTCCTTCTTAGCTGGCAATGGCGCGGCAGCCCAGAATAGCGAAATTAGAGCAATCGAAGACTCGGTGATAAAGATTTACACCACCCAATCGGCACCCGATTACTTTACTCCCTGGCGCTTGCTTACACCGAGACAGAGCAGCGGTTCGGGCTCAGTTATCTCAGGTAATCAAATTTTGACTAATGCACATGTCGTTGCGAACGCGAGTTACGTGCAGGCGCAAAAGCACAACGATCCAAAACGCTATCTGGCAAGAGTCACCTTCATCTCTCATGAGGCAGACCTCGCATTAATAACTGTAGATGAACCAGGATTTTTCAGCGACTTAAAGGCGCTAAGTATTGGCGATTTACCCGAGCCGCTGCAGGAAGTTTCCGTGTATGGGTACCCAATTGGTGGCAAATCCCTAAGCATCACCAAAGGCATCCTCTCCCGAGTTGAACAGCAAGTTTATGCGCATGCTGGCGCTTACCTATTGGCCGGCCAAATAGACGCCGCCATCAATCCTGGCAATAGCGGTGGCCCAGTTATAGTCGACCAACAGATCGTTGGAGTTGTCATGCAAGCCAGCAGCGGAGGTCGCGCAGAGAATCTCGGCTATTTCGTTCCACCCAGCATGATTCGGCACGTACTAACCGACAGTGAAGATGGAGATTACGACGGTTTCCCAGACTTGGGCTTCCGCACGCAAACTCTCGACAGCCCCTCCGCAAAGAAAGCCTACGGACTAAGCGATGAGCAGAACGGCGTAATTGTAATAAAAGTCTTCGACGATGCCCCTGCGCAGGGTGTGTTGCAGAAGAATGATGTCATTCTTCAAATTGATGATTTCAATATCGCTGAGGATGGGAGTATTCGTCTTTCCCAAGATGTACTCACCGACTACAGACACGCCATAAATTTACACCACGTAGGTGATTCGGTTGATATCACTTATGTCCGGCAAGGCGAAGTTCGAACGACCAGCCTCGATGCACGGGAGGCTCTCGACAGTTACAGCCTGGTTACAGGTGAACAGTTCGATAAAATCCCCGAATACTATATCTATGGAGGAATCTTATTCGTCCCTCTTAATATGAATCTCATCAAGCGCTGGGGCAATGATTGGAGTCGCACCGCACCGGTAAGTCTCTTACAAGCACGTAACGAGTGGAGCTCTCCACAGAGACGACAATTGGTCGTGGCACTTCAAGTCATGGCTGCCGATGTTAATCTCGGTTATCACGACTGGCGCAATTGGATCGTGGAGGTCGTTAATGGTGAGCCAGTGAGAGACTTCGCTCATTTTTCCAATCTGATTAAGAACAATGAAATTGATAACGTAGTGATGGAAAACAAGAATGGCTATCAGTTAGTGATAAACCACGAACAAGCACTAGAAAGCGAAGCCGATATCCTTACTCGCTATCAGATAACTGCGGGCTATTCGGCCAACCTTTTCGAGGACTAGAAACCTCAAGGCGGATTCACAAGGCATGTAGAACGCCCAAATCGACTCATCTTTTCTACATCTGCTGGCATGATAGTATTCGCCAACTCGCTATCACTGCGCTCCTGCGGCCCCGTTAAAGTAGCCGCCTGCGTAAACGTTGGAGAACCATCGCTTCGTGACAAACTTCCTCAGCATCATTGTTGCCGCTGCTCTCGTCAACAATCTGATATTAATCCAGCTTGTCGGTGTCTCCTCACTCTTCTATTCGACTAAGAAATTGCCTCAGGCAATCGAGTTTGCGCTACTTAACTTTGCGGTTCTTTTTCTGGCCTCGGTTGTTAACATATCTGTTTATCGCTTTATATTGCTACCGCTTCATTTAGAATTCTTTCGCCTAGTCGTCTTTGTAGCGACAAGCGCTCTACTGACCACGCTTTTTCTCCACGTGATCACGAAGCGCTTACCCTTCTCAACAAGGCAACAGGGTCTGCTTCTATTTCTAACAGGCGGCAATAGCGCTGTACTGGGAGCCACACTATTAAGCAGCACTAGCGTGCTTTCCCTCGGCGAAAATATCGCCTACAGCTTCGGCGCTGCACTAGGCTATTCTCTGATGATTGTAGGATTCGCCGCCCTGCGCATCCGCCTGGAATTCGCGGATGTCCCTGCACCATTTCGAGGCAGTTCTATTCAATTAATTACCGCAGGTCTAGTGGCAATCAGCCTACTTGGCTTCGCCGGAATGACCTAGAGCGATGCTACCGGTGATCTCACATTGGCTCACACAATTCGTCATTGGCTCGAGCCTCTTGCTGTTCATCGCGTTCGCGCTGCTAAAGATTAATCGATACTTACTGCAGCAACTAACGACACAGAAATCTCTCGTCAATCGGATTAATCGCGCACTACCACAGACTCAATGCGGGCAGTGTGGGCACCCCGGCTGCCTCCCCTATGCTCGATCCATAAGCTTGGGCGAGGCGAGCAATAAATGTCCACCCGGGGGACAAGAGACAATTCTGGAACTCGCCGAATTGCTCAATGAACCTGTGCGAGGCCTAGATCCAGCTCACGGCCAATTTAGAGACTTCAGTGTTGCAGTAATTAGAGAGGATGAATGCATCGGCTGCACGAAATGCATTCAAGCTTGTCCAGTGGACGCGATTCTGGGCGGACCTAAACTAATGCACACGGTAATTGCATCCGAATGCACAGGCTGCGATCTCTGCGTCGAGCCTTGTCCCGTAGATTGCATAGATATGATCAACCAGTTAGCGCCCTCTATCTCCCAGACGACAACGCCCTATTTCGATAGACTCAGCTCACCTGGGGTGAGCTCGTGAGCGCCCTAAGACAACTAGCATCGAGATTCTTCAGTAGCGATACAGTATTTGCCAGAAGAACTGTCGGCGGCATCCAACCCCTGCCGTTTAAAGAAGATTCCTTGCGTTCGCGAATAATGTCGACACCGATTCCGCAGCAGTTAACTATTCCAATTGGTGCAGCTGATGGTCCAGAAATCACCCTCCTAGTCGACATCGGGGAGCAAGTATCTAAATATAAGAAATTGGCTGTTATAAACATTTCCGCAGAAGGGGTTTCTGATGTGCCTGTGCATGCCCCCACCTCGGGCGTGATAACTTCGATTGAAAATTCGATTGTTGCAGACCACTCGCAGCAGCAGCAACTTTGTATAAACCTCGCAGCCGATGGACATGATGAGGCGCTGCAACTCGAACCTCAATCAAATTATTCGCTGCTCTCTCGCACAGACATAGTTTTTTTAATTCGTGACGCGGGAGTCATCGGCATGGGAGGCGCTGGTTTTCCAACTGCAGACAAACTCAGTAAATGTGCCGAATCTGCGATCGAATTTCTCATCATAAACGCAGCAGAATGCGAACCGTACATTACAGCGGATGAAACCCTGCTCAGGGAACGTGCAAATAAAGTTGTGTTGGGTGCGCAGATATTAAAGCGGGCCAGTGCAGCAAGGCGCTGCATTATCGCTATCGAAGACACGAAGCCGGACGCAATAGACGCACTGAATCAAGCCCTGCAAAACGAGACGGGTCTAGATCAAGGCTGCGAGCTCGTAGTTATACCCAGCAAATACCCCTCCGGCTCTGAGAGACAACTCATTCAATGTGTCACGGGTATTGAGATCGCTACAGGCCACCACCCGACTGAGAATGGCATAGTAATGCACAACGTCGGCACCGCGTATGCCGCCTATGAAGCAATAGTCGAAGGAAAACCCTGCATCAGTCGATTCACTACACTGTGCGGCCAGGCATTGAAGACGCCTAAAAATTTCGAAGTGCTCATAGGTACCACAGCAGACTTCTTGTTCGAACTCTGTGGGATCGAGACTAGCAATAAGCAAAAGAGCATCGTTGGCGGTTCCTTGATGGGGAGCGAGTTTGGCAGTGATAAGGCGGCTATTTGTAAAACGACAAACTGCATCATCGCGGCGAGTGCGAATGAATTTCAAGCTCCGCAAGCTGAGCAGGCCTGCATACGCTGCGGATTCTGTGCAGATGTCTGTCCTTCCAAACTCCTGCCACAACAACTTCTCGCATTCAGTAAAACCGCAGATACCACACAGTTGCTCGGGCATGGCTTGCTTGACTGCATCGAATGCGGCGCTTGTGACTACGTCTGTCCCAGCCAACTACCGCTAGTTAGCACCTATAAAGAAAGCAAGAAACGCATTGAGAACCGCAGGCAGGATTTAGAGCTCAGCGATTACTGGCAGCAAAGATTTCAATTCCATCAATATCGAGTGAAAAAAGAAAAAGACCAGGCAGTGTCGCGAAAAGCAGTTGTGCCTGCCAAACCTACGCTAGCTGCCGAGCCAGCTGTTAAGGAACAGAATGACGAAGCGGACTTTATCTCCAAGGAGCAAGCGAGCCTTGATATCGCCGCAGCAGTGGCTCGTGTCAAAGCCCGCAGAGACGAGAAAAATAAATGAGTGATTTAATGGCCGGCGCGCCCTTCCAACACAGCGGCAGGAATATTGCCCAGCTCATGCAAACACTCTTGTATGCGCTACTTCCTGGAATCTTCGCCTCGCTGTGGTTTTTTGGTTTTGGGATTTTAATCAACATAGCCATCGCAATCACATTCGCAGTACTTGCCGAAGCCGCCATGCTGCGACTGCGAAACCGAGTTAGCCGCACCCATCTATCTGACAGAAGCGCACTAGTTACCGCGCTACTCTTCGCCATCGCCATTCCCCCTGGATCACCATGGTGGCTTGTGGCGCTAGGAATCGTGTTCGCAATAGTTATTGCCAAGCATCTGTATGGCGGCCTTGGGAAGAACCCATTCAACCCGGCGATGTGCGGCTATGCAATGTTGTTACTGGCTTTCCCTCTGGAGATGACTGGCTGGCATATCCCGTTTGAGGTTATTAACGGACCACTGACCGTCGATAATCTAGGCATACCTGCCCTAACTGCCGAGCGGGAACTTCTAAGCCCATTGAGCTGGGGTGGATTCAAGCAGGCGTTACTACTCGCCTTCCCGTTCGCCGCATCAGGCGCCATCGACATCAGTGAATTTGTAGATGGGCTAGCGATGGCTACGCCTCTTATAGAATTCAAGATGGCCGGCAAAAGCGCGCTATTGGCGGCTAGAGAATCAGGAGTCTCCCTGTTTGCCCGAGAGTCAGAAACGGCATGGGAAATAATCAACATCAGCTACTTACTCGGCGGACTATTCTTACTCTACAAGAGGATCATCAGCTGGCACATACCATTGGCGATCATCTCAACCGTATTTGTCCTAGCTGCTCTATTCTATGCCCCTGGTCACGTTGCGATTTACGGAACGCCCTACCTTCATCTTTTTGGAAGCGCCACCATGATCGGCGCATTCTTTATTGCCACGGACCCGGTCAGCGCCGCCACCACTCGGCCAGGCAAGCTTGTTTACGGTATCATTATCGGAGTTTCCATCTACTCCATACGGGTATGGGGCAGCTATCTCGATTCGATCGCTTTTGCCGTCTTGTTTGGCAATTTCTGCGCCCCAATTCTAGACCAGTATTGCAGGCCGCGAATCTTTGGACATGGATTGCGCAGCAAGACCGATAGGGCTCGCCCTAATGAGGCACCAGTAAAATCGTGAATGATCTAGAACTGCAGTCAGAAAAAGAAGGCATGGTATGGGAGAACAATCCTGTGCTGATACAACTGCTGGGCCTAAGCCCTGTGTTGGCCGTTTCTAGCACTCTTGCCTACGGCATCGGGCTCGGTGTCGCGACATTTTTCGTCTGCGTACTTTCCTGCCTTACCGCCTCTGTTTTAAAGGGGACTATCCCGCACAAATGGCGTCTTATTTGGACTATGTTGATACTCGCTAGTTATACCACCATAGTAGAAATAATATGCCAACTTTACTTCTATCCACTATTTTTAAGACTTGGCGTCTATCTCCCCCTTATCTGCTGTAACGTTGCTATCTTAATTCGTATGGAGACGGTCGCCAGACAATCCCCCTGGTCCGTAGCTACACTGGATGCGGCAAAAACCGGATTCGGATTTCTAATTGCCCTGTGCCTACTCGCTTTCTGTAGGGAACTACTTGTTAGCGGAACGATTTTCGCTAACTGGCAACTATTGTTTCCCTCGAGTAGCGAACTCTCAACTAACACAAGCAATCTAAACGATATCCACTTCTTTCGATTCGCCAATACACAGGCAGGCGTTCTCGTATTATTAGGCTTGCTAGTCGCACTACTAAATTCACTTTCACAGCTAACAAATAGTAATGTATTAGATGAATCAGAAAAGCTTGTGCCAGCCAAGAGAGCGCGAGTTACCGGAAGGCTAAGCAAAGAATGAACAAAGAAAAAAGAACAGAAATTTTTTCGCGCCTTAGACGCGAAAACCCAGAGCCCAAAACCGAGCTAAAATACAGCAGCACCTTCGAGTTGTTGATATCAGTTATCCTTTCTGCGCAGGCGACTGATGTCAGCGTAAACAAGGCGACAGAAAAACTCTACGCGATTGCAAATACTCCCGAGAAGATATTTGCACTCGGTGTTACCGGGCTAAAAACGTACATTAAAACGATAGGCCTGTTTAATACCAAAGCCGTCAATGTCATCAAGACTTGCGACATCTTAGTACAAGAACACAATTCAGTGGTGCCAGATAAAAGAGAGTTGTTAGAAGCACTACCAGGGGTTGGGAGAAAGACTGCAAATGTGGTGCTGAACACAGCGTTTCGTCAGATCGCTATGGCCGTGGATACACATATATTTAGGATATCGAATCGGACTGGGATAGCGCCTGGAAAGAATGTACTGGAAGTCGAGCGTCGGCTGATAAAATTAGTACCAGAGGAATTCTTGCTCGATGCACATCATTGGCTGATTCTGCATGGGCGCTACGTCTGCCTGGCACGCAAGCCCCGCTGTGGAGCTTGCGTTATCGAAGACCTCTGCGAGTTTCGCAAAAAGATCTACGCCGAATAAGCCAGTCGACGATTCAGTTGTAGCCGATTACAACCGGCCTTTCTGCGCAGCGATTCTTAGTCGAAGGGCGTTCAGCTTTATAAAGCCTTCAGCATCACCTTGATTGTAGGCGCCTGCATCATCTTCGAATGTCGCGACAGCTTCATCGAACAAAGAATCCTGAGACTCTCTGCCAACCACTACTACATTGCCCTTATAAAGTTTAAGTCTCACATTACCGTTTACGAATTTCTGCGACTCATCGATAAGAGTCTGCAAGGCGATTCGCTCCGGAGAGAACCAATAGCCGTTATAGATCAAGGTCGCATAGCGCGGCATCAGTTCATCCTTTAGATGAGCTAACTCACGATCGAGGGTCATGGACTCCATCGCACGATGCCCTTTCAACATAATAGTGCCGCCCGGTGTCTCATAACAGCCGCGAGCCTTCATGCCCACATAGCGATTCTCGACTATGTCGGCCCTACCGATCCCGTTTGCTCCACCGACGCGATTGAGTTCTGCCAACACCGTAGCAGGAGACATCCTCTCGCCATCTACTGCCACGATATCGCCACGCTCATATTTCAGCTCGATATAAGTCGCAACATCTGGTGCCGCTTCCGGTGATACAGACCAGAGCCACATATCTTCCTCAGGCTCCGTGCTCGGGTCTTCCAATACGTCACCCTCGTAGGAGATATGGAGTAGATTAGCATCCATGGAGTAGGGCGATTTCGTTCCGAGCTTCTTCTCCACGGAAATGTTGTTCTGGGCACAGTAGGTCAGTAATTTGTCTCTCGAATTCAGATCCCAGGTTCGCCATGGCGCGATTACTTTGATGCCAGGACTAAGCGCGTAGGCACCGAGCTCAAATCTTACCTGATCGTTTCCTTTTCCCGTCGCTCCGTGGGAAATAGCATCTGCATTAGTCTGGGCCGCGATCTCTACGAGTCGCTTAGCAATTAATGGCCGGGCGATGGAAGTACCTAACAGATATTCGCCTTCATATACGGCATTCGCACGAAACATCGGATTTACATAGTCGCGTACGAACTCTTCACGCAGGTCTTCTATATAGATTTCCTTAATGCCCATAGCTTCGGCTTTCAAACGTGCTGGCTCCACCTCCTCTCCCTGACCGATGTCGGCAGTGAAAGTCACCACTTCGCAGTCATAGGTCTGCTGCAACCATTTCGCGATTACCGAGGTATCAAGACCCCCTGAATAAGCTAAAACCACTTTGTTTATTTCTGACATAACTAAACTCCAAATACCTAGTCACTCTGGCTAAAACCAGAACAAATCAATTTTAGATGCGGCAATTTCCGTCCCTAAACTGAAAGAGTGTTTGCAAATACACCAAGGCCAGAGATTGCCGGCCTTGGCACGAAAAAGGACGCATATTCTAGCACCAACCACCACTCCTGATCACGACTAACGCGCTAATTCGAATAGTTTGAGGGCAGCGGAGACAAATTAGCTTAAACAGTCAAACCTGAAAAATGCACCTCAATATAGATTTCAATCGCTTATCTCCAGATATCGCTAAAATTTCGATCAGAAAACTGCGGCTGCATGCATTTTTCTGATCGAGGAGCGTTGCACAGTGGTGTGCAACCATTGCCGCTCAGGGCAATGCGAGTGCGCCAAAAACAAGTAAAATGACACTTTCACGCCAGCTTTTGGTGCACGACATGCTGAAAAGTCAGGGATAACTTTTCAGCATCGGCTAAATAGGTAATTCAGCTACCTGGCTAATTCCGTTACAATAGGCTAGCAATCTCGCCTTAGAAGACACAGAAGCACGTATCAATGAGCCTCACAACTCTCAGCATTACCCAGCCAGATGACTGGCACTTACATCTGCGTGACGGTGAGGCACTCAAGACTACCGTTGCCCATAGCGCGCGAGTTTTTGGCAGGGCAATCGTCATGCCCAACCTCAAGCCGCCGGTAACCACCGTGGCGCAGGCGCTTTCCTACAGGCAGCGAATTGTTTCCTTCGTGCCCCAAGGAAGCACTTTTGATCCCCTTATGACCCTCTATCTAACTGATCAAATTGACTCGCAGGAAATACAGCGAGCGCATGAGGAAGACAGCTTAGCGGGCATCAAGTTCTATCCCGCAGGGGCAACTACCAATTCCCAGAGCGGCGTGGCCGAGCTCGAATGTGTCTATCCCGCTCTGGAGAAGATGGCAGAAATTGGCTTGCCACTTCTTATCCATGGGGAAGTCACCGATACCGAGATAGACATCTTCGATAGAGAGCGCATCTTTATAGAGACCGTCCT
Organism: Gammaproteobacteria bacterium; assembly: GCA_028825335.1. Classification (GTDB taxonomy): domain Bacteria; phylum Pseudomonadota; class Gammaproteobacteria; order Pseudomonadales; family Pseudohongiellaceae; genus UBA9145. Next base: position 24,009 of record JAPKAI010000009.1, read on the forward strand.
CGCGCCACTGACACAAAGGTTTCCAGACTTAAAGATTGTCCTCGAGCACATCACCACTAAAGATGCCGTAGAATTTGTAACAGGGCAAAGCGAAAACATAGCAGCCACGATTACACCGCATCATTTGCTACTCAACCGCAACGACTTATTGGTAGGTGGGGTCAGGCCTCACTTTTATTGCTTGCCAATACTGAAAAGAAACATCCATCAGCGCGCTCTTATTACAGCAGCCACTGGCGGAAATCCAAAATTTTTCCTCGGCACTGATTCTGCGCCACACTCGATAGAAACCAAAGAGACTTCCTGTGGCTGTGCCGGAATATATTCTGCCCATGCCGCTCTCGAGCTCTATACAGAGGTCTTCGAGGCAGAGGATGCACTCGACAAACTGGAAGGCTTCGCGAGCTTCTTCGGTGCCGATTTTTACAACCTGCCCCGCAACCAGGTTCAAATCACACTTAGCAAAACATCTAGCATTGTACCCGCAGAATTCTTACTCGGCAGCGGCAGTGTCATACCCATGCGTGCAAACGAGTCCATATCTTGGTCCGTAGAAGAGGCAACACAATGATCGACTCGGACTCAGAAGAAGAAAATCACCTACTCGCGAATAGATTTCGCACATTTCTACCAGTTGTAGTGGATATCGAAACTGGCGGATTTAATTCGCAGACAGATGCGATTCTAGAAATATCTGCCGTGATATTGGGCATGGATGAGAAGGGAATTATTGACATAGAGCAAACTTTCTTCCAACGCGTCATTCCCTTTGAGGGCTTAAAGCTCGAAGAAGCTGCACTGAAATTTACCGGCATAGATCCTTTTCATCCGCTTCGCATCGCGCGACCCGAGAGAGAGGTCATGAAAACGATGTTTGACATGATTCGTGATGCGGTAAAGGCCAAGCATTGTAAGCGGGCCATATTGGTCGGTCACAACGCACACTTCGATCTAGGGTTCGTGAATGCCGCCAGCGAAAGGCACAACTTCAAGAGAAACCCGTTTCATCCTTTCTCGTGTTTCGACACCGCCACACTAAGCGGCTTGGCATTTGGGCAGACTGTTCTCGCCAGGGCGTGTGAGGTGGCGGGAATTGACTTCGACAACGAAGAGGCGCACTCCGCACGCTACGATGCACATAAGACAGCCGAACTGTATTGTCAGATCGTTAATACCTGGCAGGAACTAGGTGGCTGGCCTCTTGGCAAGAAGTAGATAGCTGAAAATGAAGTAGCTAGGCCAGCATACAGATGTTTGAAAACCATTTCTTCTCAATCGATAGCAGTGCTTCAACTGAGCTTAAGAGTCGTCTTCAACTGTATCAACCAAAGTCTGTAATTCACCTTTCTCATGCATCTCGGTGATGATATCGCAACCGCCTACCAGTTCGCCTTTGACGAACAACTGCGGGAAAGTCGGCCAGTTTGATATAGATGGCAACGTAGAGCGCACATCTGGATTCGCCAAAATATCAACATAGGCAAAGCGCTTGCCGCAAGACATTAATAATTGTGTTACCTGCGATGAAAAGCCACACTGAGGCTGCTCAGGATTACCCTTCATGTAGAGCAGAATGCTATTGGAATCAATTTGCTCTTTGATAGTATCTTCAATGCTCATTAGTACTGCCCCGTTTTCCTATTGATAACCTATTTAAAGTGCTCGCTCAGCTTCTCTTCTGAAAACTGCTTGCGAACACGCAAGTTTACAACGGCTAGTGCGTTTTGTCAGTATTGCTGTTTGCTTCGCTGCTGTATTCGCTATGGCGACCGCATCAAGCTAATTAGCAGGCTCGACCCTATTGACTAGTTCGCCTCAGCTGGCTCCGGCGAATCGAGAGCGAAAAGCCCAAGGCCTAACTTGTCGGGAAGTGTCTCCTCGGCGAACTTCTTATAGATAGCCTCGACTAAAGCGGTGTTGCAGAAGCTGCGGGCCTCTAGCCACCATACCTGATCCCCCAGAGTCGCGACATTACTCGAAAACCGGTTGAGGTAGGCCGTGTAATCTTTTTTGGGGAGTGTGCCAGCCTCATAGAGTATGAATGCCCATGCATAAACAACGCATGGGCATTGATCGTATGTGAGAACACCCGCTTCTGCGAGCTTGGCATATTTGAGTAATGCCAAAGACCTGCCGCGTAAGCCTCAGAAACATTTGTATCGATCAGGTGAGTGTTCTGCGCACGATATCCTGTGTAGATAGCTACTCGACTTGCCGTGCAGAGCGTCGAAGTGTTCTGGCGAATCTGATTAGCTAGATAGATCAGCGTAACGACGACGGCAATTCCACCGATTAAGTCGCCCAGCTTGCCAGATTTTGAAGCTGTGCTAGTTTTTCCCTGCAACTGCGCAATTAGGACGAAGGTAGAGGCTAGCCAGGGGATTTCAAGTTATTAGTTTTCCCCATGCTCCGCCGCCCGGCGTTTCTATAAGCAACCTATCGCCCTTCTTTACTGTGATCGAGCACTTTCCCGGAAGTGCCTCGCCATTCAAAGAATTCCTTCCCTTCATGCCCGCGCCTCCTTCGTTAAGACCCCATGGAGAGATAAGCCGACGCTCGCTAAGCAGAGTCAGCTGGGCTTGATCAAGAAATTCATACTCACGGACAATGCCTTCGCCGCCGCCATGTTTACCCTTGCCACCACTGTCCGGGCGCACTGCATAGCGGTGCACACGCAGCGGGTAGTGCATTTCCAAACTCTCCACTGGGGTGTTCAAGGTATTGGTCATGTGGCTGTGCACCGCATCGCGACCTGCAGCTGCTGGTCCGCCACCAATTCCGCCGGCCAGCGTCTCGTAATAGTCCCAGCGGCTGCCCGCCTCATCATCTATGTAGCCCATAGCAACGTTGTTCATGGTGCCCTGACTCGCGGCCGGAATCCTATCAGGTAGTGCCTGCGCCAACGCACCGAAGACAAGATCAACGAGTCGGCTCGATGTTTCCACGTTACCTGCGGCTACGGCCGCAGGTCGATTGGCATTTACGATTGAGCCAGCTCTAGTGCGCAGATGGATTCGTTGAAACAATCCCTCACAAGCGGGAGGGTCTCCTGGCAATAAACAACGCACGCAATAAAATGCTGCCGCCGCGACTACGGATTCTGGGCAATTCAAATTTCCTGCGACCTGTTCCGAGCTATCGCGAAAGTCTAATTCCAAGTGATCCGGCCTAATTCGCAGCGTGAGCGCCAGTTTTATATTCGACTGACCGCAACCATCATCATCCAAGTAGTCTGTGAAGCTGTACTCCCCCACTTGCAATCCAGCAATAGTCTTGGCTGTAATACGATCAGCGTAGTCATTCAATTCCTTCATTCCCTGCTCGTAGTCGCTGGTACTCATCCCCACTAACAAGGATTGTAGCCGCTGCACTCCAAGTGTATTAGCGCCAGCTTGTGCTGCGAAGTCACCGCTTAGCGAATCCCCCTGCATCTGTAAAAGTGAGAGCGTTTCCTGCTGCAATTTTCCAGACTTGAATAACAGTGTTGGCGGAATTATCAGCCCTTCCTCTTCCAAGCTTGAAGAAATAGGCATCGAGCCGGGCGTATCACAGCCAATATTTGCGTGATGTGCCCTGTTTGCAACAAACCCTATTAAACCCCGCCCCTGTTCGACAAATACCGGGGCGATCAGTGTTACGTCTGGCAGGTGAGTTCCTCCTAAATAAGGATCGTTGAGTACCAGCATATCGCCGCCGGCCCATTGTCTATTCTCGATGATGGATTCCATAGCGAACGCCATGCTACCCAGATGCACAGGTATATGGGCCGCCTGCGCGAAGAGCTTGCCGCTTTTCGAGAACAAGGCGCAGGAGAAATCCAAGCGGTCCTTAATATTGGGCGAAAACGCAGTGCGCCGAAGCACGGTGCCCATCTCATCGCAAATCGCTGAGACGCGACTGGAGAAGAGCTTTAGTTCTATTGGGTTCATACTTTGCTATCCAATCAGCTACTCAATTACCTGTTCAATTACCCACTTGGACAATTGCCCCAGCCAGCAGTTCTAGTTAAAATGCGATCATCAACAGGCGGCGCGAGCTGCCTTTTTTAGTTCTTGGCTCTGCGAATTCATCACGGCCAGCAAACTTGGTTAATCGATCTGAGCCCGAAAACTTCCAATATTCTATAAGCAGATACAATCGATGAGTGTAAAACATTTTCTTACCCTGCAGGACTTCAGCAGCGATGAATTGAATCATATTATTCAACGTGCCAGCGAACTAAAGAAGAATCCAGAATTAGCGGTCACGCAGCCGAGGAAGACGCTAGGACTGATTTTCGAAAAATCTTCGACAAGAACTAGGCTTGCGTTCGAAGTCGCTATGAACCAACTCGACGGTTCGGCGGTGTTTCTTGCCACTGCAGACTCACAACTTGGCAGAGGCGAGCCTATAGAAGATAGCGCACGAGTGCTCGCTGGCATGGTGGATTGCGTTGCTATACGTACATTTGAGCATGAGAAGCTGATGCGCTTTGCAGAGTATTCCAGCGTCCCTGTCATCAACGCGCTCACCGATGACTTTCACCCCTGCCAATTACTCGCCGATGTGCAGACCTTTGTTGAACACCGAGGGAGCATAGCCGGCAAGACAGTTGCGTGGATAGGTGATGGCAATAATATGTGTCACTCCTACATTAATGCAGCGGACAAGTTCGATTTCCAACTTAACATCGCCAGCCCTGAGGACTTCGAGCCGAACGCCGAATTGGTCAATACACACAAGAATCGTGTCCAGCTTAGTCGAGATCCCAAGACAGCAGTGCTTGGCGCAGATTTAGTTGTCACCGATGTATGGGCATCAATGGGCCAAGAAAAAGAGCAGAATCAGCGTATTACGAGTTTCTCAGGGTTTCAGGTAGATGCGCAGCTGATGGCTCTAGCGAATTCCGACGCCCTATTCATGCACTGCCTTCCAGCACATCGAGGCGAAGAAGTGAGCGCCTCAATTCTCGACGCGAACGACAGCGTGGTATGGGATGAGGCAGAAAACCGCATGCATACGCAAAAGGCGCTTATCGAGTACCTTCTTTCCCAGTAATATGACGGTTTTCCATCGAATGGTCCACCACTATATGTAGGGGTGCACAATATCAAGACAATCGCCTGATTAGCACGAGTTCTAACCCCTTTTCTGCACTTTTTTGAGTTGCTAGCCCAGTCTGCGATTGCTTTCGAGCTAATCCTTTTTTTTTCCAATGACAACAACAGCCTACCCACAATTTACCCACAATTTACCCACAGATAAAATACTTGCATTAACGTGCTAAGCGCATTATCTTGTGTATTCGATTTATACCTTGTCTATATATTGTATTCGTTAGGTGAAAATCAAGAGCTTGCATCTCTTAGAGATACTAATAAAAATTATTGCAATGCTGGGTGGCTAGCTATGTTTTACCTCCCAATAATAATAGAAGCACTTGATCATAAAGGACTTTTTAGTCTTATTTTCGGACTTATATTTTGAGTTCCCAAAAAAATTCAAAATATAGCTAAAGTCCTGCCGCAAAAACACAATATATAGTGTATGGCTTACCGATTTTCGGCCACGAGATCTGTTTGTACCGATTTCGCTGCCAAATCTGGCCAGACGGGTTCTATTTCGCCGCAATATTTGAGATGGCGAGATCTGAGTCAGTAAGTTTTGACCTCTAGTAGGTTTGACCCAAAGCGCTTAACTTATTTAAGCCAATAAAAATAATGCAGTTACTTAAGAATATTTAGCAGTAGATACCAATTTCGGAGCCAATAATGCAGACAGATGTACAGACAGCAGTTGATCCTGCCTCCACCGCCACCTCAGCAAACAACGAACCAGCAACTCTTTCAGCGACAGCCCCCGGACAGCTACGTGTTATTAAACGTAACGGCTCCGTGGTTAGCTACTCTGAATCCAAGATCTCGGTAGCGATTACGAAGGCCTATTTAGCCGTTGAGGGTGGAAACGCTGCAGCCTCGTCGCGCATCCATGAATCGGTCAAGCAATTAGGCACCCAGATTACGGAAATTTTTCGTCGTCGCATGCCTTCCGGCGGCACGATCCATATTGAAGACATTCAGGATCAAGTTGAACTCGCCCTAATGCGCACTGGCGAACACAAGATCGCAAGAAGCTATGTTATCTATCGCGCCGATCATGCGCGCATTCGCGAGCAGAAAACCGAGGAGGCAAAGCCTAGTCAGGCCGCAGTAATTATCACTCTAGACAACGGCGAAAAAGGCCCCTTAGATACACAGCGCCTTCAGACCGTCATCAACGAAGCCTGCGAAGGACTAGAAGATGTCTCTGCCGAGGACATCTATCAGGAAACACTTAAGAATCTGTACCCTGGCGTAAAAATGGAAGACGTTCGCACCTCACTGGTGATGACCGCTCGCACCATGGTGGAAAAAGACCCGAACTATTCTTTCGTAACCGCTAGACTGCTGATGGACACTATCCGCGCCGAAGCCCTTGGCTTCCTTGGAATCGCAGAATCGGCCACTCAGTCTGAGATGCACTATCGCTACGCTGCAACCTTGAAGCCTTATATAGAGAAAGGCGTAGAGCTAGGCCTGGTCTCACCTCACCTATTAGAGTATGACCTAGGCATCCTTGGTGAGGCACTGCAGGCAGATCGAGATATGCAGTTTACCTACCTCGGCCTACAGACACTTTACGACCGCTACTTTATTCACAGCAATGACACGCGCTTCGAGCTACCACAAGTATTCTATATGCGCGTCGCGATGGGCTTAGCGAGCAATGAAGAGAACCGAGAAGAGCGTGCGATCGAGTTTTACAACCTGCTCTCTAGCTTTGATTATATGGTCTCGACTCCCCAACTATTTAATTCCGGCACGCTGCGCCCTCAACTCTCCTCTTGCTTCCTAACTACGGTGCCAGATGATCTGCACGGTATTTATTCGGCTATCAGAGACAATGCCATGCTTTCCAAATGGGCTGGCGGACTTGGCAACGATTGGACTCCGGTACGTGCACTAGGCGCCCACATCAAGGGAACCAACGGCAGGTCACAAGGCATCGTTCCTTTTCTAAAGGTCGTTAACGACACGGCGGTAGCGGTAAACCAAGGCGGCAAGCGTAAGGGTGCCGTATGTGCATACCTAGAGACTTGGCACTTGGATATCGAAGAATTCCTCGAGCTGCGCAAGAACACAGGCGATGAAAGACGTCGTGCTCATGACATGAACACAGCAAACTGGATACCTGATTTATTCATGAAGCGGGTGTTCAGCGATCAGGATTGGACACTCTTCTCACCGAATAATGTTCCCGAATTACACGACCTTCACGGTAGGGAATTTGAAGAAGCCTACGTTGAATATGAGCGCAAGGCGGCGGCTGGCGAGATTGAGGTCTACAAGACTATTAAGGCTGGCGACTTATGGCGCAAGATGATTTCGATGCTGTTCGAGACTGGACACCCTTGGATCACTTTTAAAGATACTTGCAACGTGCGCTCTCCACAGCAGCATATCGGTGCGATTCATTCCTCGAATCTTTGTACAGAAATCACTCTGAATACAAACAAGGATGAGATCGCCGTCTGTAATCTCGGCTCAGTGAATCTAATGAATCACGTCTCTGAGTCCGGGCTGGATCAGGAAAAACTGAAGTCAACGATTAAGACAGCGGTACGCATGCTGGATAACGTCATCGACATCAATTATTACTCCGTACCTCAGGCGAAGAACTCGAACCTCAAGCACAGACCAATTGGCATGGGCATCATGGGCTTTCAGGATGCCCTATACATGCAGCGTATCCCCTACTCCTCCGATCAGGCTGTAGAATTTGCAGATATATCAATGGAGGTGATTAGTTATCACGCTATTCAGGCCTCTAGTGATCTCGCGGAAGAACGCGGCCGATATGAAACTTATGATGGCTCGCTCTGGGATCAAGGCATACTACCGATCGATTCTCTCAAGCTTCTTCAAGAAGAGCGCGGCGAAGAATATCTAGACGTCAACATGGAGCAACGCCTCGACTGGGGTAGCCTTCGGGCACGCATCAAAGAAACAGGCATGCGTAACTCTAATGTGTTGGCTATCGCACCGACTGCCACCATCGCAAACATCATCGGCGTCTCGCAATCTATCGAACCTACATATCAAAACTTATATGTGAAATCGAACCTGTCCGGCGAATTTACCGTAGTAAACCCATTTCTCGTTCGCGACCTGAAGCAAGCAAAGCTTTGGGACAGCGTGATGGTAAACGACCTGAAATACTATGAAGGCAGCGTACAGAAGATCGACAGGGTTCCTGATGACATCAAGCACATCTATGCTACTGCCTTCGAGGTAGAGCCTCGCTGGCTTGTCGATGCTGCGAGCCGACGCCAGAAGTGGATCGATCAGGCCCAGTCACTCAACCTCTACGTAGCTGGTGCAAGCGGCAAGAAACTTGACATCACTTACCGCATGGCTTGGTTAAGAGGCTTAAAGACTACCTATTATTTACGCGCACTTGCGGCGACAACGACTGAGAAGTCTACGGTGTCTGATAACAGCCTGAATAAGGTATCTAGCGGCGAAGCCGCGGCGGTACCCTTGGCGTGTTCACTAGATGATCCAGAATGCGAAGCGTGTCAGTAACACTATTAACAACAGCAGCGCAGAAATAGCCTGCGCAAGATACTGTGCTAACGATTTTTCTAGCATTAAATAATAGAAGTAAGAAAAAGAATTGAGGAAAACTATGCTGTCATGGGATGAATTCGAACAGGAGGATGGGGCCGCGCCACTAGTTAAAGCCGCCGCGCTAGAGCCTGCCAAAACTGAAACCGTTAACCAGGAGTCAATCTCACCCGTTACCGAAACACCTGTTGCTCCCGTTAGCCCACGAGAACAAGTCGCAAACTTCCAATCGAGTCTTGATGCCTCGGAAGAGGAGAGAAATGCTAATGCCCTGCAGAAGGCTATAGACGATTTAGAAGAACTCAATATCGAAGTTGGTCTGGAAGAGCTTGAAGGCTCGGCCAATCGAGTCGCGGTTGACGATAAGCGCATGATTAATTGTCGCGCCGATTTAAATCAGCTTGTTCCATTCAAATATGACTGGGCTTGGCAGAAATACCTCGACGGTTGTGCAAACCACTGGATGCCTCAGGAAGTTAATATGACGGCGGACATTGGATTATGGAAAACCCCGAACGGGCTTACCGATGACGAACGCCTAATAGTAAAGCGCAACCTAGGATTTTTCTCTACCGCTGATTCGTTAGTTGCCAACAACTTGGTGCTAGCAGTCTATCGCCTAATCACTAATCCTGAATGCCGGCAGTACATCTTGCGCCAGGCTTTCGAGGAAGCTATTCACACTCACGCCTATCAATATTGTATCGAGTCCCTTTCCATGGACGAGGGCGAGATTTTCAATATGTACCACGAGGTGCCTTCGGTAGCGAAGAAGGCTGCTTGGGGTCTTAAATACACGCAAGAATTAAGCGATCCAAAATTCAACACAGGTACAATTAAAAATGATCAGGCTCTACTCAAAAACCTGATCGCGTTCTACTGCTGTCTGGAGGGTATATTCTTCTACTGCGGTTTCACTCAGATCCTTTCCATGGGTAGACGTAACAAGATGACGGGGACCTCGGAGCAGTTTCAATACATTCTTCGCGACGAATCAATGCACCTAAATTTCGGCATCGACATGATCAATCAGATCAAGTTGGAAAATCCGCAACTCTGGACTGACGAGATGAAGGAGCAAGCTACGCAGATGATTTTGCAAGCTACAGCTCTAGAAATCGAATACGCACGAGACACTATGCCGCGTGGCGTACTCGGTATGAACGCTGCGATGATGGAAGAGTATTTACAATTCATCGCGAATCGAAGACTCATTCAGATTGGTCTGCCTGAGCAGTTTGCTGGAGTTGCGAACCCGTTCCCTTGGATGTCTGAAATAATGGATCTGCGCAAGGAAAAGAACTTCTTCGAAACTCGAGTCATCGAATATCAAACTGGCGGTGCTTTGACCTGGGATTAGGGTCTGGCACTAAGATTTAGTATCGACTCCCTAGAGTCTGTACCAAATGGAGCACACATGAGCGAAAAAAAATACGCTGACGACGACCCGGAAAGCACTCTCGTCACTCTAGATCAGCTTAGTCAAACTATTGAGGTTATGACTAGCGTAGTGAATAGACTGCGACGTCATTTAAGCGATCAGATCAAGTTCCAGATTGAGGCGCAAGAAGAATTAGAAGCGCTTGCTGCTCTGCAGATCGAATCTCCTGCGCAGACAGCCACTGGTGAGTCTAACGGCGAGAAGAGCGAACAAGAACTACAGCGAGATCGGAAAAGAGAGAGTTTTGTGGTAGAAATTAACCAACAAGAAATAGAGCCCACTCGCAAATCCACAAAGATCCTCCACTAAGCTTCCTGTCTTGCGGCAGATTGAAGCGGCCACGTACTAGACATGACCAAGCCCATAGGTGCCATCATATTAGCGGCAGGTTTCAGCAGCCGCTTTGGCAGTAGCAAACTACTCGCAGGGCTATCGAGCGGAAAAACGGTTTTCCAACAGACCGTGGAGCGAATTGCCGAGGCATTCCCGGAGCGACTCGTCGTTACACAGCCTGAGATGATTCCACAGCTCCAAAAATTAGCACCGGGAACATCAATCCTCAGTTTTAAAAATGCCGATCAAGGAATGGGGGCGACGCTGGCTTTTGCCGCACAGCAAATTGGAGATTGGGAGGGCTGTGTAGTTTGTCTCGGCGATATGCCTTTTATCAAGACCTCAACTTATCGACGTATTGCCGAGCTAGTCACCGCAGACTCCATTGTTACCCCAACGTTTAACTCTACAATGGGAAACCCCGTCGCCTTTGGTAGAAACCTTTACACCGATCTAGTAGCGCTAACGGGCGATAGCGGAGGCAGAATGCTCACGAGCATGTATCCGCAGGCTGTTCGAGAGCTGCAAGTCTCTGACCAGGGGATACTACAAGATATCGACACTCTGGAAGAGCTGGCCCTTTATCAGGACTCCTAACGAATTCCGGTGCTGCACTGCTTAGCGATAAATTCAGGGAATTAAGTAGAGCCGTATTGCATGCGAAGTCGATTTCGCCCTACAATCTTTGCATTGACAGGATTTGTACTTCATGAAGAAAATAAAGAACGAAAGTGAACTCCTAAAAGAAGCGATCCGAGTTGGCGTGCGCTATTTCGAAGCTCGTGGCGCTGGTAAATTCGAGACTACAGATCATGTAGATATCAAGGTGCGTGCGATCTACCTGCTACTCGTTAAAGACGATGTCATTCAACCCCTAGCAACACCTGATGAGAACGTGCTTAATATGCGTCACAAGCTATCGATTTGGATTTCCAAGAACCTTCCCGCTGATCATCACCTGCTGCAGTAGACTTCCATGCCTCAATCTACTATTCCCAGTCTTCTCCTGCTAATTTTTAGTCTGCTTACCTTACTAAGCACAGCGATAGCAGATACTTCTACGGCATTACTGTCCATGGAGAATTCACAGAACCCTCTCGTACGAATAAGCACATCACAGGGTGAAATATACCTTGAACTCTTCCCACTTGAGGCACCTAGTAATGTAGAAAATTTTATTGCGCTGGCCGAGGGAGAGAAAGAATTTACAAATCAGGACACTGGCGCACCAATTCAGGCTAGATACTACAATGGCATGCGCTTTCATCGCGTGGTGCCGGGCTTCATCATTCAAGCAGGCAGCCCAGCATATAATCCTTTGGGACTTCAAGTTAATCTCGTCGACGACGAGATTAACGCGAATGCTCTGGGCCTAAATCGAATATCGGCACTGAACACGGACGGCAGCTTCGCCGATGTGCTTAACATTCAATCGAAGCTGGGTTTCCATGAGGCAATACTGACGCCGCTTTATTCACAACGAAATATCACAGACATCGAGGCGGCATTGAGCAGACAGTATCAGATCCTCGAAACACTTCAGAATCTGAGTGTAAAATCGGTCTACGAGAATCAAGGCTACCGCTACGATGATTCTCTACAGAGCCGGCCTATTGAACGTGGCACCGTAGCTCTGGCGAATTCCGGCCCAGATAGCAATGGCCCTGAGTTTTTCATAAGCCTTGTAGCCGCCGAGCGGCTTTCTGGAAAATACACGGTTATAGGGAAAGTTGTCGAGGGTCAGGAAGTGATGGATAGCATCGGCAACACGGCTATCGACCCGGATCAATTTTCGAGCCTTAGCACCTTGATATACTCAGTGCGTAAGGCAAATTAGTAAAAAAATCTTCTAATTTTGGAGCTGCTATGTCGAAGAAGAAAGCCAAAAAGAACTCTGAACGAGGCACCTATGCCCTCTGTATAACTACCGGGCTCATCTTAGTCGGCCTAGGGCTTGGTCCACTTCTCGGTAACGTACTGGCATCGAGCGCCATCGGGGTGTTGGCTGGTAGTGTCGCCGGTTACCTTATCATTAACCACAAGTCGGGCCGATAAAGCTAGCAGCTCAGAACAGCCAAACCTGTTTCGCTACTGGGTAGAAGCTTGGTCTATCTCTTCCATGAATATCTCTCGTCTATAGGGAGGCATAGATTCTAGGATCGTCTTTCCATATCGCTTGCTAACTATGCGTTCGTCGAAAAGCGTTATCTTGCCTTTGTCCGATTCACTGCGCAGCAATCTCCCACTGGCTTGAACGAGCCGAAAAGCCGCGTCGGGCACAGCCAAGGTCATAAAGGAATTGAGCCCCTGCTGTTCGATCCACTCCGATAGAGTCATTTCAATCGGATCATTCGGCACGGCAAAAGGAATTTTAGCTATCAGTACATGGGTGCAATATTTCCCTGGCAGGTCGACTCCCTCTGCGAAGCTAGACAAGCCAAAGATCAGACTGCCCTCGCCCTTGTCTATTCGTTGCCGATGATATTTTATTAATTGCGACTTCTGAAAATCATCTTGGCATAAGACTAGATCGCGCCACAATGGGGGCAGCTGCTGCATAACATCCTGCATCTGTCGTCGACTAGAAAAAAGCATGAGCGAAGCGCCAGACTTATCCACTATTCTAGGAATTGCCTTTACGATAAAATCAGTGTGTTTCTCTGAATTCGATGGCTCGCAGTGCATCTTGGGAATAACCAGGCTTGCAGAATTCGCAAAATCGAATGGGCTTAGAATGCTTAAATAGTGGGTATGCTCTGGCAAACCTGCTCGCATCTGCAACATATCGAAATTCCCCAAAGATGAAAGCGTAGCAGAAGTAAGTACCGCGCCAGCACAATTGTCCCAAAGTCGTTGCTGTAGATTATCTGCGGCCAAAACTGGGCTAGAAGACAAACCTATATCAGCAAAATTTTCATTCGTATTATAGCTGAGCCACCTCGCTATCGGCGCCTTTCCTTCAGTGTCTGCGGATGCATAACTTAGCCAAAGCCCCAGATTCGATTCTGCTCGCTTCTGTTGCGAGCCTATCAGTGGAAACCACTGTTCAGCGAGTTGTCTACGCTTTACATCGCCCCCATCCTCCATCGCCTCTTTCAAGTCATCACTTATGCTTTGAAATGCAGCCCCTAGACGCGCAAAAAAGCTCGCAAGGTTGGCGGCTATACTTTTCACTTCCTCAGGCACGACTCCGAGGGCGAATGCATGTTGGATTCGATTGTCATAACTATCCGCCTGACCTATCGACTCAAGGATCTGCTCCAGTATCAACCATGCATGGTCGAGCTGCTCCCTAGTATTGACGAGCAATTTCTGCAGTGATTTCTGAGTTGTCCCATCGATGAAGTCATCCTTGAGTAAACGTAACGACACAGTATCGGTACGCTCCAACCAAGTAGTGGTTGCCTTGATTCGAGTGTAGGCAGAGAAGTGGTTATTACTCTTTAGTGGCAGGTGATGCGCCTCATCGAAAATATAGATGCACTTCTCAGGCTCAGGGAGAATGACCCCTCCGCCCAAAGCCAGATCGGACAAGACTAGATCGTGATTACTAACGATACAGTCTGCCTTGTCCATGGAATCCCGAGCTTGGTAGAAACAACAGTTGCTAAAGTGACTGCACTTCGGCCCCATACACTGTGCATTCTCTACAGTTACTGGCTTCCAGTCGGTATCACTAAGCGCGGTTTCCCAGTCGTCCCTATCTCCTTTCCAATTACCCGTACTCAGCTGATCTAACATCTTCTCGTAGAGCGCATGGTCTCCGTCGGCTGGGCCATCCAATTCTTCTCCATACAAATCCATCATCGCTTGCATGCTGTCATTGCCTCTAAGCAACATATCAAGTTTAGCGAGGCACAAATATCGCCCCCTACCCTTTGCTAAGGAATAGCTAAAACTAAGATCAGAGCCTTCCAATATTTCTGGAAGGTCCTTGAGCACGACCTGTTCTTGAAGCGCGACCGTGGCTGTGGCGATCACAACTTTGTAATTTAGCGCCTTGGCAAGCGGCAATACCGCAAGTACGTAAGCCATCGTTTTACCCGTGCCAGTGCCCGCTTCGACCACGCAGATCGGGGCCTCGGATTCGTCGTCGGTGAGGGTCGACAAGGTCTTTGCGATCTCAGCGATCATCAAACGTTGACCATAACGCGGTGTGAGGTCTCTCGATTTAAGCAACTGACGATAAGTGGACTGAATATCCTTCTTTACGTCATCCGCCAACATCGAGCTGTGTCCTTAAGAATTTTTCTGATATAGATAATTGATCAACGAACTATAGCATTTGTATGCCAGTTTCCTGTGAATTTATCGGAATTTACCTTCAACAGGGCTCTTTTCTGTTTTGATTGAAACAACATCTGCTACACTCGTGTCTTAGTTAGTTAACGCGCTCATTCGACTGATAAGTCAGTAGAGAAAGCATAATAATCCAGTTAAATTCTTCGGTTCGTAGTACATGACAACTGCCTCAAATCCTGTATCTCCCCTCATAGATAACACTTGGCTGAATCAAGACTCAGCACAGCGTCTTGTTTCTATTGAGAAAATAGACCTCAAAGAACCAGGCGCTGCTGAATTCTTTCTCAAAGTGGCACAAGAGGATGACCATGAAGCTGTACGCTGCCGCGCCATTGCACGCATCATCGAGTTCGGAGCACTCGAACAACTACAAAGCGCTGGCGGGACAGTACAGAAAAATGCTCAGCAGCAAATCTACCGAATTGTCGCAGGCACATTGGAAAGCAATCACAGCGAAATCGAGCGTATCGAAAAATTAAAAGAACTACCTAGTAACGGGGTTAAACAAGTAGCTCTGATAACAAAATTGAAGACAATTGGGAGCCTGGCAGTCGGTGCAGTAGCACAGAACGAAGAGCTCGCTGATATTTGCCTATTCGCAGGCAGTGTTCATGTACGCAAGACTGCCGCAGTCAAAATCACCGACACTCAACTGCTCAAAGAGATTTTAGCCAAGGTCACAGGAAAAGATAAAACCCTCACCAAAACAATCGCGAGCCGGCTAGCTGCAGACTCTAGCAATGACAGCGAAAAAAGCAGTGCCGCTACTGAGGCTGAACCCAAAACTAAGAAAGATGAAGTCGCGTCGAAAACGGCAGACAAGCCGGCAGACATCAAGAAAGTAAAAATAGAGAAACCAGATAAAGCTGAAAAGGTTGAGAAAGTTCACGTCCCGCTCGTAGAGTCCAGCATTGAATTCGATGCTGCTGAAAAGGAGGCCGTAAAGCTTAGCTACAAAAACACTGCCCGACTCTTTGAAATTCGTTCGCAACTAAGAAAATTGCAAGCCAGACTAGCGGGTACCGATACGGCGCTTGCTGCAAAGGTTGAAAACCTGCAGACAGGCATCGCGGAAAAGATTACCAAGAACAATGAATACCAGGAACAACTGAAGGCGAAAACCGAGGAGCTTCTCACCTCGCTCACCGAGGCTCTCGATTCTGGAAATTCAGAGAATGCGACTCAATACTGGGACAAGATTCAGGGAAACATAAGCAATACAACTAATCAGGTACGGTCCGAGCTTCTCAAGAAGTCCAACGTACACAAAGAGAAGGTTATAAAACTTCGTGATTGGAAAATATTTGCCTCAACTGAGAAAAAGAAAGAACTGATTACTCAGATGCAACACCTGATCGATTCAAAGATGCATGCTTCCGATCGCTCAAAAAGCATTAGCAAGATGCACAAAGAATGGAAGACCCTAGGTCGCTCGAGCCAGAACGAACAGTTCTGGAAGGAATTTAAAAAGTTATCAGATCAGGCCTATGAGCCTTGTAAGGAATATTTCAAAGAACGAAAGCAGCTAATGGTACAGAACCTGTTAAAGCGCCGAGAGATATGTGAATCTCTTGAAGCCGAGCATAAGATTTTACAGGAGGCTGACGACGAGCCAGACATCTCTAAATTAAACAAACTTCTTAGCGATTCCGAGAAGGATTGGAAATCATACGCTCCTATAGAGCAGAGCAAAATTAAGAGCTTGCAGAAACGCTTCTACGAGACAGTCAATCAATTACGAAAATTGCGCAAGAGCAGCCTATCAGTCAGCGCCAAACAAAAACAAGAACTAGTAGGGCAAGCAATCGAGCTAAGCAAGAATGATGACAAAAAACACGCCATGAACGAGGCGAAGCGCTTGCAGCAAGAATGGAAAAAAATAGGCCCTACATCTTACCGAGAAGATCAGAGGTACTGGCAAGACTTTCGCGCCGCCTGCGATGCTATTTTCAACAAGCGCGACCAGGCTTCGAACGAACTACGTGAAGACCTCCAAAAGATCGAGACTCGGCTCAACGAGATACTCGCGACCCTGGACTCCATAGTTAAGGAGAACGATTCTGCTTTCCGCGAATCCCGGGCTTCTTATCAGGATTTAGCTCAAGAATTCTCAAACTCACTAGACCCCCGAATCAAATCAAAGCGCAAACGGTTGCTTGACCGGTTTAACTCAGCAAAGCGCCTGATCGACTCTAGATTTCGAGCATTGCCTGATAAACGACAGCAGAAATTGATGCAGACCATCCTTGAGAAAGCATCCATGCTACAAGATATCGAGAAGGCCCTTCTAGGCGAGAGTGATGCGGAAAAATTTGGCTCACTGCAACAGGCTTTTGACTCTGATGCCTGGAACAAAACCGATAAAAGTGGAAACGCTGAAATAGATGAACTGCTGAATGAGAGGCAGAGTACAGTATCTTCTGCAAAGTCCTATTCTGAGCTAGCAAAGCACTGCAAGCAATGCGAAGACAGCTTTAGGCAACTCTGCATACAGGCCGAGGTTCGAGCGAACGTCGATTCTCCAGCAGAAGACAAAGCACTCAGAATGAAGTTTCAGCTGGAGCAACTGCAGAGTGGATTCGGTCAAGCCAAACCAGACCCAAAACAGAACTTAAAATATGCCATGAGCACAGAGTTGCACTCGATTGCGCTGGGCCCGCTTGACGAATCTACGCGAAAAGCTTTCACTGCCCGCCTAAATGAAGTCTTGCAGAATTTACGCTAAGGCTTGATTGCGACTTCGGCTGATCACTGGGTTAGCATAACTTAACAAGTAGTGGCGATGTAACTTCGGGTCAACCACCCTCAATCTATCTAAGAAAAACTCGCGCGACTCACTCTTTATCTCAGGACTACTGATTTTCATCCCAGCCGCACTCTCCGGCAGCAAGCCTTTTTTCTGCAATAAATCGAAAGCGATATAGTTACTATCCCGCAGTTTGTAGTTCTCCAGTATTTGTGAATCGATACTAGCAGCAATGACATCAGGGGCATCGCTTTCATATTGCATCTCGCTACCAAAGGCAATGTGGACCGCTCCTTTAAAACCGATCATTCCTGCCACTATGCTCTGAATGTCACTCTTTTCATTTTTTGTAAACGAACCTGAAGTTTCAATCGTGTGCAGCTCTTCGGCCTTAAGAACATCACAGGCGTCATACTCATAGGAAATTGATACCGGCACGATATGTAGTTTTTGCAAATTTTCACTAAGTGGTTGCTTGCGCTGAAACATGGCCAACATTTTTAGTAACGCACCCTCGGTCTTGTCCACGCCATCTTTTGCTCGCCCTTCTCTCTGAGCGATCCAGACATGTCTTCCTTCTTCAATAGAGTGATGCATGTATTGTGAAAGCAAAGTTAAACCTTTCAGCAACTCTCTCCCCCTCAACGATCGTTGCACTATAAAACTCTTATTGAGACGCATCAGGTCTGATACGAACGGCTTCTTTAGCAGGTTATCGCCTATGGCGATTTGTGCTGTCCTGTTTCCAGCGTTATACAGCATGTAGTTTACAAAGGCGGGGTCCATCGTAATGTCCCGATGGTTGCTCACGAAAAGGTAGCTCCTCTCGCTGTCTAGGTCTTCTAGCCCAGAGTGTGTCACGCTCGTTGTCGTATCTTCGATCATCTTGTACATGTAGTTCGCTATAAGATCCTGCATGCTCGCCACATCGTGAACGGAGACAATTTGCCCCTTCAGCTTCTTGCGCGCAATCATTCGCATCACCCTAGGAAAAAGACGCGACATTTTAGGCGCATAGAAGCTGGCGATGCTGGATAGGAACTCAGGGTCGGTAACTAGACGATCAATGACAGGTAGAATCTCATTATCATGATAGGGCCGTATCTCTTTGAATTTATCCATTTATTCTTTAATTATCAATTAGTTAAAAATCTTAAAGAAATATATTTTACTGCCCTGCTTTGAGGAGTCGGATTCTATCTTCTTTGCTCATACTTGTGTAGCACAAGCTATTCAGAAACAGCATCAACCGCTGTAACAGCAGCCACATAGTCATCTAGGCTCTTAAACAGATCTTGATTCGAGTCCCCTGCTCTAGCTTTCGCCTGGTCATAGCCCAACTCATATGACGCTAGCGCCTCACTTGAAACTAATCGCCCCCGCCTGAACTGATTCCATTCTGCGAGCTCTTGATTGTTCAGAGTATCTTTAAAATTACGCGCCCGATAACGCTGCAACATTGTGCCTAATCTAGCGTCTCGAAACGGCAAATCTAGTCGAGCCAAATCTTGAGCTGAAGCCGAACGAATCATGGACATCAAATTCTTATCAGAATCCGAAAAGAATCCACCACTGTAGATCATATAATCAGGGTCCATTTCCTTCTGCCCCAACTCTTCGGAAAACACCTCAGCGACCTTGCTCACAATGTCCTTGCAGCCTTGCAGATAACTCCAATGAGCCTTACATTTATCCAGATCGACGCCAAACTGCTTAGCACGCTCGCTAGAAAGGACCGCTGGCGAGGCAATAACTGGACATTTATTGATATGAATTGTCTTCAGCCCGATTCGATCCACGCCTTGAACCATATCGTCCCGTGCAGTAAAAATCTTCTTTCTAATTTCTTCTACACTGAGACTCGCCCAACTTTCTGGATTCTCGCGCAAATCGTAAACGATAATTCCATTGTTATTTATGGGATGCGGACAGAGCGGCATTATCAATGCCAAACAGCCCTGTGTGGCGGGGTACATCATAGAAACATGCAGTACTGGCTTTCGAGTAACCATGTCTATTTCGGACTGCGCTGCGCGCTTATTACGCAGCTTATAGACATAGTCGTATAGCTTCGGCTGCTTCTGCTTGATTAGTTTTGCAAATTCTATAGTCGCTATTACATCAGAAAGCGCATCATGTGCATCCGCATGTTCGATACCATTTTCTGCGGTTAGCTGTTCCAGCCTAAAACTAGTACTGCCATCTTCTCTCAACGGCCAGTTGATGCCCTCCGGTCGAGTTGCCGCACAGAGCCTAGCCATGTCGATTATGTCCCAGCGAGAGTTACCGTTCTTCCATTCCCGCTCATAGGGGTCATAGAAGTTTCTATAGAGTAACTGTCTGGTAAGTTCATCATCGAAACGAATGCTGTTATAGCCCGCAACGCAGGTACCTGGCTGCGAGAATTCTTCGTGGATACGCTTGATGAACTCCACTTCGCAGACACCATCGGCTAACGCCTTCTGCGGTGAAATCCCAGTTATAAGGCAGGCCATTGGGTCGGGCAAGAAATCGTCAGCGGGCGCACAGTAGAACACTAGGGGCTCGGAAATGATGTTCAGATCCTCATCAGTGCGAATACCAGCAAACTGGGAGGCCCTATTTCTACGAGGATCTTTGCCAAAGGTCTCGAAGTCGTACCAGTAAATCGATTTATCTGACATCTGCTTACTCTATGCTGGCGGCAGGCCCGCAGACCCTAGGAGAGCCAATTATAGCGACTTCTGTCGCCTGCGTACGGCGCAGTTAGCACTGCTATTAATATCCACTTAGCAATTCCTTCTATTCGCCCATTTGTAGTAGTATCCCTGTGTTTAGTAGCATCCAGCAGAAACAGCCTATAAAGATGAAATAGCTGGCTTTTGCTAGGATACTGACTCTCGACTAATTCGACTAAAAAAATAGATCGATAACCTACACCGAGTTTAGCAAATCATGGAATTTTGCGGCGCCCATATACTTAGCGTGAAGCAGTTTGAGAGATTAGATGTTGATCGGGTCTTCGAAGTCGCTGATAGCATGGTCCCTTATGCTCGGAGAGAGCGCATCACTAGAGTCCTCGAAGGAGCGATCCTGGGCAATATGTTCTTCGAACCGAGCACGCGAACACGGGTCAGCTTCGGATGCGCATTCAATCTTTTAGGTGGTCAAGTCCGCGAAACTGCCGACGTAAACACTTCCTCCATGTCAAAAGGCGAGTCGCTCTATGACACCGCCAGAGTTATAAGCGGATACAGCGATATAATAGTAATGCGCCACCCTCAGATGGGCTCGGTTAGCGAATTTGCCAAGGCCAGTCGTGTGCCAGTTGTCAACGGTGGTGACGGCCCGAACGAGCATCCCTCTCAAGCTCTCCTCGATCTCTACACTATCAAGAAGGAATTGCTCTCTAACGATCGACAGATAGATGGCATGAACATAGCCATGATAGGCGACCTCAAGCACGGCCGAACTGTGCACTCGCTCTCACAATTATTACTACTGTATGACAACATTACATTCACTCTGATATCACCACCAGAACTTAAAATGCCCGCAGAAATTGTCTCCGAGCTTACGGCTGCGGGGCACGAAGTAATAGAAACTGAGGACATGGAAACCGGCCTAAATGACAACGATACTGTATACCTAACACGCATACAGGAAGAACGATTTACGACAAAGCTAGAGGCAGATATCTATCGCGGTCGCTTCAGACTGAATCAATCCATCTATACGCGCTACTGCCAGCCGAATACCGTTATCATGCATCCACTGCCGCGAGACTCGCGTGAAGAAGCCAACGAACTCGACAGTGATCTCAACCAGCATCCAAATCTCGCTATCTTTCGGCAAACAGACAATGGAGTAGTCGTCCGCATGGCCTTGTTCGCATTGGTTCTCGATGTAGCTGATAAGATCGATGATTCCGCCACCGATGTTGGATGGTACACTCAAGGCAGGTTCTAGCACGTGAGCCTATTCAAATCAGTATCGCTATCTACAAGAAAAACTGGCATCTGCAATATGCAGGAATACGACTATGGGTTTTAACGACGTACTAAATAATGTTGATCGAAAAACAACCTACGCCTAAGAATTCAGCTGTACGAAGGAAAAGGCGCTGATGAAACGGATATCGATGACGAAAATGATTCGGGCGGCCTATCACTGGTTCGGGCCGACGACGACCAAGACAATGTATTCTAGAGTGGACCTCATTAATTACTATGCTTAAATATTCGGATTATTCAAAACTAGATGGAATCGCAGCTGCTGAAGGAATTCGCAACAAGGAATTCACTAGCGCAGAACTAACTGCCTGCGCAATCGATCGCGCGAGGCAAATTAACCCCAGCATAAATGCCATCGTGCATGAGAGTTTCGATCTCGCCGTTGAGCAGGCAAAGCAGGTCGACAACGAGCCTGAATTTTTACTCCGAAGCCCAGTGGCTGGTGTACCCTTCCTAATTAAAGATCTCGCCGAAGTAAAAGGGCTTGCTACGACATTCGGTAGTGCCCTTTATGAAGACTATGTTTCGCCTCAACATTCCAACATCGTAGCGAAGTATATTGACGCGGGCCTGCCAATACTGGGCAAGACGAACACACCCGAATTTGGACTCACCCTTACTACCGAGGCACGTGCCAACGGCCCCTGTCGCAACCCATGGAATCTGAATTACTCTACGGGAGGCTCCAGTGGCGGTGCAGCCGCCGCAGTTGCTGCAGGGATAGTGCCAGTCGCTCACGCTAGTGATGGCGGCGGATCTATTCGCATACCTGCGTCTTGCTGCGGCCTATTTGGATTGAAGCCCAGCCGTGGACTTACCGTAATTGAAAATACGCTGAGTGAATCTTGGGCAGGCATGAGTGTCGGACATGTACTGAGCCGCAGCGTCCGCGATAGTGCAGCGTTCTTAGATGTGATTAAACTGGAGCAATCTCATCTGTACCCATTACCAATGAGTCCGGACTCTTTTTACGATTCGATTCATGAAACGAGCATAGGAAGTAGGAAGCTACGCATAGCTGTGCAATTTGACCACCCCACAGGCGAAACTATAGATCAGGATTGCGTCCTAGCGGTACACAAGGCGGTCAAACTCTGCGAATCCTTGGGTCATCACGTGGAAGAGGCTGCTCACCCAATCGATCACAGCCTTGCTGGCAGAGCCATGTCACGAATGATTAATACCTATATCTATCGGTCGGTAGCCAAGAGAGCCGAGGAATTGCAGCTCCCGCTAGAAGACTGCCCTCTTGAGTCATCAACACTATCCATGGTTAAGCGGGGGGAAACCGTGGGTGCCGCTGCCTATGTGGATGCTAGGAACTGCCTAATAGCGGCAGAGCAGCAATTGCAGGACTTTTATAAACAATATGACGTTATTATTCAGCCAGTATTGAGCAAGGTTCCCGCTAAACTCGGATGGCTAGATATGAATAGCGAAGACCTGAAAAAGTATGGCGGCAGATTCACTGCCTACAGTGGCATTACTGCCCTAGCTAACGGGACGGGCCAGCCCTCCATGTCAGTCCCAATGCACGTCGCTGAATCGAACTTACCAGTAGGGGCGCTGTTCACGGCTGCCTGGGGAGACGACGCTACCCTATTGCAGCTCGCTGCACAGCTAGAGAACGCTGCGCCTTGGCAGCAATTGGCAGATGACATCTAACGAGCTGTTTGCGCCAGTCCGGCTCAAGCGGAATCGAATTCACGACTATTAAGATTGTCACGATTCAGGACGACAGATTTCCCTCAGCTGTTTTATAATTAAGCATAACGATGCATTTTATTTTATTATTACTATATAAATAACAATAGCTTATATAACAAACTTAATAAATAACTTAAATTTGGAGACCGGCATGAAGCTGCGACTTTCGATACTATCAGCCGCCATTACGCTCACCCTATCAGGCGCGAGCCTTGGGCAGGAATACCAAACTACTTACACCGAATGGGGCGTCCCAGATCTACAAGGGAATTGGAAGAACGCCACGGTGATGCCCTTCGAGCGGCCCAGCGACCTCGGCACTAAGCGAGCCTATACAGAAGAAGAAGCAAAGCAACTTGAGCAGAGCGCACAACAAGCGGTTGAACGAGACAATGAACCATTAGACCCGAACCGCCCCGCTCCCAAGCTCGAAGCCCTGCCATCGGTGGGAAACTATGATCTTTTTTGGACCGATCGCGGCATGTTCCTGCCAACTATCGATGGCGAATTTCGCACTTCAGCGATCATCGACCCTCCTAACGGCCGGATCCCAGAGAGAGTAGCCGGTTTCCGCGAGCGCATGGCGGAGTTACGAGCGAATCGGCCGGATAGAAACGCAGGCCCAGAAGGTAGAGGCTTAGGTGAGCGATGTCTCGTAGCTTTCGGTTATTCGTCCGGACCTGTTATGACGCCAGTGATGTACAACAGCCACATGCAAATCGTGCAGTCGCCCGGCTATGTAAACATTATTGTCGAGATGGCACACGATGCTAGGATCATCAAGATTGCCGATGAAAGAAGCCCAGCGGGCGAAGTACATCAAAAATGGATGGGTGACTCAATCGGTCGATGGGAAGGCGATACGCTTATTGTAGAGACCAAGAACTACAACCCCTGGATCAACTATCGCGGTGCATCCACAGAGAACCTTACAGTAATCGAAACGTTCAAGCGCGACGCGAACAACAAGATCGTTTACGGTTTCACCGTGGATGATCCCACTGTCTACAGCGCTCAGTGGTCAGGAGCTTATCCCTTATCACGCATGGATGAACCGGTCTACGAATATGCCTGCCACGAGGGAAATTACGGCATCATCGGCATCCTAGCTGGCGCCAGAAGGCTGGAAGCGATGGCCAGAGCAGGTATTGAGCGCGCTATCGAACAGTAACTCTCCCAAAGCCGCACACAAAAAAGGTAGCCTCGGCTACCTTTTTTAATGCATACAAAACACTCGCTACCGGCTCTTACTTTTCCTGGTATCTAACGGACGTTATCTCGGCCATCACTGCAATAGCGATCTCCGCCGGAGTTTTGCTATTAATTTGAAATCCGATCGGCGCGTGCAAGCGGTCGATCTCATCAAAGCTTAGCCCAAGTTCCGGCAATCTCTCTCGCCGTGCAGCCGAAGTCTTAACCGAGCCCATTGCCCCGATATAGAATGCATTCGTTTTCAATGCCTCCATCAAAGCCATATCATCTACTCTAGGATCGTGGGCGAGCGCAATTATGCCACTGTAGGGGTTACTGAAACGCTCTCGCACAACATCGTCAGGCAACTGCGCCGTTGTCTCCACCCCTGGCACAGACCAATTATCTAAATAATTCGGGCGCGGGTCACACAACATAACGTCATATTCCAAAGCAATCGCCATTTCGGCAACAAATTTCGCCACATCTCCCGCTCCTAGTATTAACAATCGATACATGGGACTGAGGCTATGAGTCATTTGTGTACCATCAATGACTACCGCATCTTCGCTACTTTGAGCTTCAGCCGAAATAGCGCCATTAGTTAGGTCTACTCGACGACTAACTTTACTGTGGTTTTCCAAATCTCCTGCTAGGCGCTTAAACACCTCACAAGTCTGCTCGTTGCTATCTATAAATTCCAATAGAACATGGAGCTGACCACCGCAGGGTAGCTTTAGTCTAGCCTGCTCTTCCATCGTCACTCCGTACTTAACGGTGAGGGGCTTGGACTCCTTGTCATACTGCGCCTTCAGACTTCCATCGCGAAGTTGTTCCAAGAAATCTTCTTCGATACAGCCACCAGAAATTGAGCCCACCAGTTCGCCATCCATGGTACAGGCCATCATTGCCCCGATAGGCCTTGGCGAGGAGCCCCAGGTTTTCAAGATAGTGCACAACCAAACCGGCCGTTTACTTTTAAGCCATGATTCAACATGGGAAATTATTTGTTGCTGGCTACTTTGCATAATCTCTATTCGGTGGCGACGAGGGCTGGGGTCGAAAATTACGTATAGGGTAAAATCTTGAACCCGCTACACTATTCTCTCTTTCCATTTCCCACGCCGGAAAACAAGGTAGCCTACTATACCAGTGAGGATATCCGACGCAAATACTGCCCAAAAGACCCCAACCGGCCCGAAGCCCAAACCAAGAGCCAGAAAATAGGCAAGCGGCACCTGGACAACCCAGAAGCAGAGCACATTGATCCATGTGGGCGTCATCGTATCGCCCGCGCCATTGAAGGCCTGATTAAGAGCCATACCGGCACCCCATGCTACAAAAGCAAAGGCAAAGATCGTCAGACACTGGACTGCGTATTCGACTACTGCTGGCTCATTTGTAAACAATCCAACGATGGGCCTAGTAAACAACAGCATCATTAACGACGCAAAGCCCATATACATCGCGTTGTATTTAACTATATGCCATACCGAAGCCTCGGCTCGATCCGGCTGCCCTGCTCCCAAATTCTGCCCAACCAGAGTTGCGGCAGCATTGCTCAATCCCCAAGCAGGCAGAATACTGAACATTACGATACGAACCGCGATAGTGTAGCCAGCAACTGCGGCGCTCCCGAAACCTGAAACTATTTGCATAAGGAAAACCCAGCTGGCAGTAGACACTAAGAACTGAGACACACCACCTATCGAGATGCGCAGCAATGCGACAATTACAGGCATCTGCAAAACAAGGTTCGCAAAATGCAGGCGAATCTTTCCGCCGCCGCCGCACAGATAGTACAGCCCATAAAGAACGCCAACGCCGCGTCCAATATTCGTGGCAATGGCAGCGCCTTCTATACCAAGTTCTGGGAATGGCCCATAGCCATAAATTAGACAGGGATCGAGCACTATGTTGATACAATTCGCAAGCGTGAGGGCGCGCATAGCTAAACTCGCATCGCCCGCTCCTCGAAATATTGCATTGATCAGAAACAGAAACACGATAGTGAAGCAACTACCGAACATGATCCGCGTATAGGATTCACCCGTTTCTAGCACTGCTTCATCGGCGCCCATCAACATGAGAATGTTCTTCGCATAAAAAATACCGACAAGGCCTACGACCACAGACACTAGCGCTCCAATCCAAATAGCCTGCCCCGCAGCGAGTGAAGCTCCAGCAGCATCTTTCTCTCCAATGCGACGTGCAATCAGGGCAGTGGTGCCCATGCTTAAGCCAATAGCTATAGCATATAGCAATGTGATCATCGCCTCTGTAAGACCCACTGTCGCCACTGCGGCAGTTCCTAAACCAGCAACGAAAAAGATATCAACCACCGCAAAGACGGACTCCATTGCCATCTCTAGAATCATCGGAATCGCGAGCAGTATTGTGACCCGGCCTATGGAACCTTTGGTGTAGTCTATTTCACCATCACCCGCGACGGCCTGCTTGAAGAGGGCCCATCCGTTTTTAATTTTCTGTAATGTCATTTCTATTCCACGAAACTAATTTTTCGGTACAGCAAAATATTTAATACGATGAAGGCAGTAGGAGCCAAACGACTGATTTGAGATTTGCTAACTGTAATAATTAGCTGCTCAGATATCGGCTACTGCAAGGATAGTCTTGCCAGAAAAAAAGACCGGACTGATGAATTGGGCGAATATTTTGGTACTAAAACGCACTCCCAAATAAAGAGCACAGAACTACATTAGCGGACACGTAATCTGAGGATCAGGCCTTGGCTGGGAGAGGGTGAAAAATTTCATTTGATGAGCCTCGGAAAAAGTCTACACATTGTATAACGCTCTAGAGAATTATTCCTAGATTTTCCGGCCCGCTAACTTTTCGTTCGCTACAGTGTCCAGCCAACTCAGCTGAACATTCCAAATCAGAACTCGATAGAAAATCCTAACGGGTTCTCCCCAATTGTAAGACAGCGAGCGCATTTCGCAGGCGCCATAATGAATTTCTCATAACTTCTGCATCTTTCTTCGGACTAACGATCACTGCGATTCTCAACTCTCCTGCTTTGCAACAGAGCGGATTGTTGTTGCACCCAATTATCGAATAATCTTCGCCTCATAACGCCAGCTGCGCTCTTGTCGACCATCGTATTCATGTGGTCTGAAACGCGCGCGGAATTATTAGAA
>JAPKAI010000149.1 GCA_028825335.1 Gammaproteobacteria bacterium
TGATAAGTAAAAATTGAACCATCACTCGCTATACCTCGCAATACATATTCTCCTGGCTGATCGAATGTCACTTCAGCTTGCCAACGCCCGCCTTCCGGAGGTTGGGGAATAATAAATGGCGGCGACCAGGGTGAGTTAGCATACATACGCGTATCAGAGTAAGTTTTCATTTGCACTGGCTCAAATGTCGCATGCCGCGCCGGCCCCCTGTAGATGGTCCATGAAAAACGCAGCCCAGGGCCACTTTGCGCTGTTATTGATTGCGGTGTCCTGTAGATTTGCTCTGCTGTGGAAGGCATAGGCCGATCGCGCCGCGCAGGAATATTATCAGGATCTGTTGCTCGAACAGCCAAACTTAACGGCTGACCTACTTTTACACTGCGCTGACTCTCTCCTTCCAAGCGTAAATCAGGAGGAATATTAGTACGTAGATTGTCATTCAAACTACCAAAATCACCACCTACTTCTGTTGAGATAACTTGTGGATCAATCCGATAGTCTGGCTTCAATGACCCATAAGCTCTTGCAGTATTGTTCCTTGTTTTTAAAGTCCACACCAATTCCGTAGTATCAAAACTTGCCGGCACATCAATAGTAAATAAAAAGGCATTTCGACGGGGGTAAAAATGAGTAGGTTGGCCTTGGTCTGCATTAGAAAAATCGTAGGCATCGATACTTAAGTCATCTAAACCGCCTTCCTCGGTAAAAGAAAAGTAGTTGTCTGACCCAATATCGATATTAAATTCTTCTTCCCAATTCGAATTCATGTAACCATAAAATAACCTGAAGGTACCGTCATCATTTGGCCACCAACCTTCGAACGCCGGTGAAGCAATCTCACCAGTAAGTTGCATGAAACGGGGCTGTGCATTCCCACTCTGCAAAACAAAGACTAACGCCAGCAATAACACTCGCACTAATTTTGGACTTGCCAACAACCTTCCGCCGCTCCTCATGTTCAATCATTTCCCTGTGCAAGATTTTGTTCCATTGTTTCTGGCGCCCAGCAAAGAGGG
Source organism: Gammaproteobacteria bacterium (assembly GCA_028825335.1). Taxonomy (GTDB): domain Bacteria; phylum Pseudomonadota; class Gammaproteobacteria; order Pseudomonadales; family Pseudohongiellaceae; genus UBA9145. Next base: position 1,017 of record JAPKAI010000149.1, read on the forward strand.
CAGCCAACATCGTAGTCGTTACGATCTTTCATATTGGCCCGACGTTCAGCCATCTCAGCCTGAAATTGTTCTTCGGTAAGGCTAACGGAATAGCCTAGATCGATAAACATGTTCGAGACGGAGCGGCGTCCTCCACCAGCCCAGTTACGTGGGTCAGCTAGGTTTGTATTAGCCGGAGTCGTGTCGAGGTATCCTATGGTATGTAATATTGTACCCTTTGGCAGCAGCGGCGCTTTATCGTCTTCATAAACATACTGCTTCACCCAGTTGTGATCATAACCAACACAGTTCAAAGTAAACTGATTATGCCCCCAAATGGCTTCCATGCACATACGCACGCCGGGAGCATGAAGATGCGGCTCGAATGCCATAATTTTGGTGTGCTCTTTCAGAATCACATAATTATGAATTTCCTGATTCGGTTTGTTCGGTACGATATCTATATCGATACCATTACCGGTGCGAGGGCCGCGACGAGTGTATTGCGGTTCATAGCCGACTGGAAAGAAAGTAATACCGAATTCCAGATAACCAGTAGTTTCTCTGCCATTGGAGTGCATGTGAGCAGCACCTAAATGCAAAGCAGAATTGGCTTGTAATAAACGACCAGCTTTTTCCGAAAAGATATCAGCATTGCGGCCTACTTCATGTATTGGCCAACCAACGCGACTGTCCTGCACAATTTCTTGACCATTGTCAGCAAGAATTCCGCTCGAGTAGGTCATGTGGTGCCAAATATATTTGCCACCCACTGTGCTAGCGCCACGATCCGTTGGAATGTCATTAATTTCCCGAACTTCAATAGACTTTACATAACGATCCTCAGTCAGTCCTGTAGGAACTATGCCAATATCGCCCCACCAATCGGGGGCTACTGGAGGACGTGTCATATCTTGTGAACGAAGAACCAAGTCCGGCTCACCTACCGTCCAACCAATGTCATCGCTGTATACAATTGCCTCAGGTTCATTATCAGGATTGCCGCGAGGTGCGCCGTTCTGAGCCCACGCCTGGATGAGCGCTAATTGTCTATCAGACAGCGAGTAATCGCTCTTAAAGCCATTAATACCGATATCTTTTTCAACAAAGAATGGAGGCATGGCTCCCATACGGTCGCGAATAGCAGTACGGTACATAATAATTGGTGCCCACGGCCTGACCTCATCATAAGTCATAAAAGCCATAGGCCCACCGCCACCTGGTCGGTGACATTGCTGACAGCTTTCCTGCAAAATTGGCGCAATGTGATCTGCGTAATTTACGCTAGCAGGGTCTATGTCAAAGTCGACCGCATCATAGTAGTGAAGCTGGTGATCTCCGACGCTGGCATCATGTGCCTGCGCCCAAGCAAAAGCAGGCGTAAGTAAAAGGCTTAGTGCGAGAAGTTTCCTAACCATCATTGCCGTTTCTCCAAAATAAAGCTTTACATTATTGGGATGTTACGTAGGTGTCTGTTTTTTATCGCAATTATCTTCTATTTATTGAATAACAGTCTACTCTAAAGCAGATTACAAAAGTGGGTAAGTCACAATAAGTTGCAATCGTAAGCCTCAGTGTGTTGATTCTTGCAAGATCGTTCTTGAGAATAAGATTCTTCTGGGGAAAAGTCCACGATATTAGAGGGCTACTTCGCAACAAGTTAGCCTTCAAAGTAAGAGCCATATACAGGCTCAATCTTAACGCTCATTATTACTGTTTAGTCTGGCAGCGCGAACGCAGTAAGCGTCGTTCCGGAGGGAATCAATACATATTGTCGGCCATCGAGCATATGGGTCATAGCCCCGGCCCCCCATATACGCGAACCGGTCTGATAGTGCCAGAGGTTCTCTCCATTTACCGCGTCGAAGGCCATGAAATTGCCCTCGTGATCGCCCGCAAACACCAGCCCTGCAGCCGTGCTCAGCACGCCCCCAAAGGTCGGCGATGGATAGGTGAATTCCCAGCGTAATTCGCCGGTTTGCACATCGAGTGCACGCAGAGCACCAGAGCCTTGCTCAGGATCTATAAACACAACGCCACCGAAGGAGGACTGTCCAGGCACTAAACTGGGCTCTTCAGGAACAAAGGTTGCGCAGGTTTCACGGGCTGTAAGATAGAACAGACCTAGCTCAGGGTAGAATGAAGGCGGCATAAAATTCGTGCTGCCCCACGGATCGGGCAGGCAACCCTTACTTCCATCGTTCAACACTATCGGCCTGCCATCTTCTCCTATTTCCCGCGCCCAAGTGGTTGCGGTAAAAGGTTTGCCTAACAAAAATTCACCGGAAACCCGGTCAAGCACATAGAAGAAACCATTGCGATTGCCGACCATTACCACCTTACGCGGCTCACCCTGCCACTGAATATCCGCCAATACCGGCATATGATTGGAGTCCCAATCATTCAAGTCATGAGGTGTAAATTGGTAGTGCCACTGCAACTCTCCAGTATCTGCATCTAGCGCCACTAGTGAGTTTGAATACAGATTGTCTCCCGGCCTGCTATCGCCGTAGTAATCTGGATTGGGATTGCCTACACCCCAGTAAATTAAGTTGAGCTCGGGATCATAACTACCATTCATCCAAGTGCCACCGCCACCCCTCGCCAGAATCTCTGGATCATCCGGCCAAGTCTCGCTTCCGAGCTCACCCGGGCCTGGTATTGTATTAAAGCGCCACAGTCGTTCGCCCGTAGCTGGGTCATAAGCAT
>JAPKAI010000150.1 GCA_028825335.1 Gammaproteobacteria bacterium
AATAGAAGGTTAATAGATAGTTAAGAGCAGGCATAATTGATAAACCCTAATTCTCTATCTGGACTTACTGTTCTAATTACCCGCCCCTCGAATCAGGTAGACAGTTTGAGGCGGGCAATTGAGTCTGACGGAGCTAAGGTTCTGTCGCTTCCCCTAATCGAGATCAACGCTCTGAATGATGCACAAGCCATTCAAGATCTAAAAGATAAAGTCCTGCAGCTAGACAGTTACCAGTCTCTAATTTTTGTTAGCAACAATGCTGTGAGCTTTGGCGGAGAGGTCATTAATAATTATTGGCCACAGTTTCCCCTTGGTGTCGATGTAATCGCTGTTGGGCCCACGACGGCGGAGGCTGCTTCGGAGCGACTCGCCTGCGAAGTAATTCAGCCATGTAGTGGTATGACCAGTGAAGACATACTGCGCCTGCCTCAACTGCAGGAGCTTAGCGAGAAGAAGATTGGTATTGTTCGCGGACAGGGAGGTCGAGAACTATTGGCCGATACGCTGCGCGAGCGCGGTGCCATTGTGGATTATCTTGAGGCCTACAGCCGTGCTTCAGTAGATTACACGAGCGCAGACTTCTGCAATAGATTGCGCGAAGCCGGTGTCAATGTACTAACTGTTAGCAGCGGTGAATCACTGGATAGACTGACACATCTATTGGCCGATAATAGAAAGAAGTTACAGCAATTGAGCCTATTGGTCCCCTCCCAAAGAGTTGGACGACAGGCGGAAAAGGCTGGATATCAGCACGTGCACAACGCCAGCGGCGCCGATCCGCTAAGTTTTGTACGCGCGCTGGGTGAACTCGGCATTAATGAAGAGTAAGCTATACTCAAGCTCACGACTTAGAAGGCAGTTCAGTGACAGAGCAGTCAGAAACACCTAAAATTTTGGACGAGATATCCAAGAGCAATGCGTCCAAGGCCGGTAGCCGATCGACTCGAAAGCAGCAGACGGCAAGGCGGCGGTTTACTGTAGTTACCATTTTCCTGTTACCCATCGTGGCCGGGGTATTGTTCCTCGCGTATCAACAAATTTCCCTGCAATCGAAGTTGGCCGAGCTCAAGCTTGAAAACCAGCAGCTGAATCAGAATATAGCCACACAGGGCGCCCAATTGGCACAGATCGAGCAGGCGCAACTTGCCGCTCCTGAGCCAATCGAATTCGATGACTCTTCTGTGCGGGAGCTGGAATCGGCACTATCTGAGGAAATCGATAGTCTCACGTCACAGCTTGGGGATCTTCAAGCCGCACAGTTGTTGACGAACAATACGACAGATCGAGCCTGGAAAATTCTCGAGGGGCAATATCTAGTTGGACTAGCCAATCAGAAGTTAAGGTTAGAGGGCGACGTGGTTACCGCGATCTCCCAATTAGAGATTGCAGATCAGGCGTTGGTGGATTCTGGCAGTTCGAGTGTATTTGCTGTCCGGCAGGCGATCGCAATCGATCTACAAACACTAAGAAATATAGAGGTTCTGGATCGTGAAGGCATCTATCTGCGCTTGGACAGCCTACTCGCAGAAATGGAGAACATCGATCTTCTCAATAGCATACGCATAGAATTTGAGAATCGGCGAAATACTGAATCGCAACCGCTGCAACTAGGTAGCGATGTGAACAGCTTCCTAGATTCCAGCTTCGAATTTCTAGGCTCGATATTTGTCTGGCGCGAATGGGAGGAAACGCCGGAAGCTATGCTGGCTCCCGGGCAGGACGATCTTATTAAACAGAATCTACGGCTTATGCTCGAACAGGCACAGCTCGCTCTGTTGATGCGCGACAACAGCTTGTATCAGCAGGCCATGGCGAAGAGTCAGGATTGGTTTCAACGCTATGCCGTTACTAATTCAGTACAAGGGCAAGCGTTGACGAGTGAGATAAATCAACTTCTCGCAATCGACATCGACCCACTATTGCCCGCTTTGAGTCAGTCCCTGTCATTGATCAATCAACTCGCAGCAAGCGAGCGGTAGATTAGTCTATGGTCAAGTTATACCTCTTTAGCCTTCTCGCGATCGTTTTGGCGCTTCTAGTCAGTCTCTATCTTGGATTCCCAGGCGACCCCGGCTATCTGTTAATTGCTTTTGGCAGCACTACTTTTGAGACCAGCCTGTTTGCTCTGCTCGTTGCCGTAACCGTTCTCTATCTTGTCATTAAACTTATTCTTATTGTGTTTCACTGGATTAATCCCTGGAACCTTATTCGTTTCGGGAGAAACTATAAAGAGCACTTGAGAGCTAAAAGTAGGAGCAAGACGATCGAGGGTCTGCTGTATTTCACTCGCGGCAATTGGGAATCTAGCTACAATCTCCTTAAGAAGGGTATGAAAGATTCCGATGCGAGTATCGTCAATTATCTCGCCGCGGCCTACGCAGCATATCAGCAAGGGAATAAAGAGGCTTGGATGAATTGTCTGGAGACTGCCAAAAATAAGTACCCGGCTGCACGTTCTACTATCAACTCACTTAAAGCGCAGCTCTTGTTCAAGTCTAATCAACTGGAACAATGCGTGGCCGTATTACAGCAGATGAAGACCAGCTCACTGAACGACGCGTCTCTGCTACAACTTCTGAAAGACGTCTATCTGAAGCTCAACGATTGGGAGCAACTAGAAAATTTGTTGCCGGCTCTTGAGAAAAATAGTGTAGTCGATGGCCTGGAGGCGGAGCAAATTCGCGTTAGAATCTTCATGGAAAATTTATACCGGATAAGCAGTCGAAGAGTGGACTTCAGCGATGTGGAGATCAGCGCGCAGTTAGAGAAGGCCTGGAAGAAAGGCACCGCCTCTTACAAGCAGGATGAGAAAATCGTTAAACACTACGCCGATATACTGTTTAAGCTAGATCAGAAAGAACAGGCAGGTAAGGCTATAGAAGTTGCTCTGAATAAGAATTGGAGTGACGAACTCATTAAGCGCTACGGTGAGTTGGACTTTGGCACGCCGCATCAGCAGCTGTTAATAGCAGAGAGCTGGATTCAGAAAAGGCCGGGAAACGCGAGGCTATTAGTTGCGCTGGGGCGATTAGCGATGCGCAACGAACTCTGGGGAAAGGCGAGAGAGTATTTCGATACTAGTATTGAAATTTCGTCTACTGCGGAGGCTCATGGCGAGCTTGCGCGATTATTGAAATTTCTAGGCGAAGAGAAGCTCTCCTATGAACATCAGGAGAAGTTTGTTCAAGGAGTTGGTGCTGAGCTACCCAACCTTCCAATGCCGAAAGTCCTAGATAAAGCCTAGAAAATATAGGGGTAGATCTAAATGCTTAGTTCAAATTAGAATCCGCGCTTCTCGAATTCTAATTCCACTCCGTTATACCCATTCGTCATGTACATCTTCCCGCCACGAAACTCGATCACGTTTACATCTTTTAGGATCAAGACTAGGTTGTTATGAAGCGAGCCCGGTGGGCAGAGTTTACGTGTAGAGATGAAAGGATCGAACCGAAAACCAGTACTCTCCTGAAAATAGGAACCGGTGATGGTGTTGCAGTCTGATGTGCCAGTGAGTCTATTCTCAGATCGGAAATTCAATCGATATTGGCTTGGGTCGTCCGGCGTGAACAGGAAGCCGCCCAATACTTTCATGTTTAACAGCTGCCAATTCGTGTCTTCGAGGGTGATGTCTTCTTCTTGGGCGAGACTGAATTGAGTCGA
>JAPKAI010000151.1 GCA_028825335.1 Gammaproteobacteria bacterium
CAATCGAGGAAGACATTCTCCTGCTTGCGCTGGCTCCTCATTCTCACTATCGCGGCAAGGCCGTAAAGATTGAACTGGAACTGCCTGGTGTAGATGAGCTGGAAACTCTGTTGTGGGTGCCCGACTATGACTTCAACTGGCAATTTCACTATGAGTACCATGAGCCGAGATTACTTCCAGCCGGAGCAAAAATGCATGTGACCTGGTGGTTTGACAATTCTGCTGAAAATCTAGCGAATCCTGACCCTACAGCTGAAGTTCGTTATGGTCTTCGATCATCAGATGAAATGATGAACGCCCGCTATTACTTCACCAAGACAGAGCCGCAGGGAATCGTCGTGGGAGATGCAATCCCCGAATCCATGCTTGCCCAGGCTCGAAACGCGGAACAATATTACCGGGGCCAGCAGGCAGGCTGGGATACGAAAAATATTAGCCAGCTGTGCGGACCACAGTCAACACCCTAAAAAACGGAACACTGGGAAAACGCGATCCAAACGCGTCAATTCTTAGCTTAAAAATTACAATGAGGAACTACTATGACTTTTAAATATAGACTAACAATTGCATTTCTTTGCGTGGGGCTTAGCAAGTGAAACAATAAGCAGAAAAAAGGCGGAGTCGAGTGTACTTATCAAAACCGTCCAATTCATAAAAGTACTGTATTTTTACTCTGACCCTAATTATTTCAGAGTCAGATAGGCGGCAACACTAGAGTTATTACCTCGTCGTAGCTCCGCTAACGACTAGGCAGTCAGATAAAAGCAGTCTAAAATGTCCTTTTAGCTAGAAATATATTGAGGGACCGCATGTTTACAGTAAAACTTATGGCCGGAGCACTAGGGGCGGAGCTATACGGCGTGGATTTAGGCCAAGGCTTATCTGCGGATGCTTATCAAGAAATTCGGCGCTTACTGGTCAAGCATCAGGTTATCTTCTTTCGCGATCAAGATATCAGCCCTGCTCAGCACAAGGCATTGGCAGAATCGTTTGGCCCCCTGCAAACCCACCCGGCCTACGACACAATTGAAGGCTTTCCCGAAATTACTATTCTGGAGAGCACTGCTGAGAAGCCAAGCAAGATTGAAGCCTGGCATACAGATATGACATTCCGTGTGCACCCTCCCCTTGGTGCGGTTCTGTATTCAAAGATTTGCCCTCCCCAAGGCGGGGATACATTATGGGCTAGCACGACCGCTGCTTTTGATGGCCTATCTGAAGCGATGCAAAAATTTCTCAGTGAACTAACGGCAGAACACGACTTCAGTCATGGCTTTAAAGAAAGTCTGGAAGAGTCAGGTGGAAGGGAGAGACTGGCCCAAGCGGTAGCCGACAATCCACCGGTTCAACATCCAGTGATTCGCACGCACCCAGAAAGTGGCAAGAAAGTTATTTTTGTAAACTCTCTATTTACCACTCGTATTCTTGGTGTTGGTAAAAAAGAAAGCGAAGCCTTATTGGGATTTCTATTCGAGCATGTAACCACGCCAGAATTTACCTGCCGTTTTCAGTGGCAACCAAATTCTATTGCGATCTGGGACAATCGCAGTACACAGCACAAACCGATTAATGATTATTTTCCAGCGCACCGAAGGTTGGAGCGAATTACCATTGATGGTGATACGCCCTATTAGTTCGCCATAAAATCCAAAATCCAGCGTGCTACTTGAGAATTGTCTGTGCCCTGCGGTAAAGTTTCTACGGCTGCTTGGTACACAGACTCCCCCAGAATTTCCCTGCGCATATTGAGCAAACCCAGAGCATAGCCTTTATCAAATTCGGCATGGCCCTGAAACGTCAGAATATGCTCTCCCAGCTGCGTCATCGCTATTGGACACGTAGCAGTACTGGCAAGCAATTTTGCTCCTACCGGCATTTCCTCTACCTGATCTTTATGATTTGACAAGATCTGGAACTCGACATCAGCGGGGCCATAAGAAGCAGCGTCGACTGTCAATTTCGCCTTATGAACACCTACACACCAACCCTGATTTGCCTGGCGGGTTTTGCCACCCAGCGCCTCGGCGACGAGTTGATGACCAAAACAAATCCCTATAAGTTTTTTCTTTGCACCGTGCAACGTTCTAACAAAGTCTTTTAGTGCATTAATCCAAGCTACGTCGTCGTAAACACTGAGTTTGCTACCGGTTATTAGATAAGCATCAACTTCGTCGATATCAGTTGGATACTCCCCGCTCATCACTTCATAAGTGACAAATTCAACGTCAGGGTCTACTGCCATTAATAGCCGTGAAAACATATCAGGGTATTCGCCAAACTCTGCGACAAACTCCGCCCTAACAGCATCAGCATTTAGGATTCCGATCTTCATATCAACCACACTTCCTCAAACCGTTTTCAGATGAAAAGATTTTGCTCGACTTAGCTGTAAGTAACCAAGCTTGGAAAGTGCGGCACCGCGACCCGTATTCTTAATGCCTGTCCAGCATAGAGCAGGATCAAGATAGTCACAACGGTTCATAAACACCGTGCCCGTTTGTAGGCGATCGCCTAATGCTTCCACGGTGGCTTGGTCGGTTGACCACAATGATGCGGTCAATCCCAAATCACTGTCGTTCATTAGCTGCAATGCCTCTTCGTCATTTTCTACAGACATGATACCAACTATCGGACCAAAACTTTCTTCGCGCATCACTGACATACTATGGTCTACACCTAGCAATACCTGGGGCGCTAGATAGGGGGAATTCTCTCGAGAGTTAGCAAACTCTCTGGGATCAATGCAGGCCTGCGCTCCTTTAGCTATGGCTTCACTAGTTTGCTGGCGGACCCAATCAGCCGCTGATGTTCTCACCATAGGGCCTAGTGTGGTTTCGGCTAACAGTGGACTGCCCAGCGTATAATTTTTAACTTGTTCTACGTACGCTTCAACAAACTGTGGATAGAGTGACTTCTCTACATAAATTCTTTCGATGCCACAACAAGACTGTCCAGAGTTAAAAAAGGCACCATCCACTAAGTCATTCACACAGTCATCTAGTTTTGCATCAGCGCGCACATAAGCAGGATCTTTTCCGCCTAACTCCAAACTGAGCCCAATAAAGGAGCCTGCCGCCGATTTCTCTATTTTTTTTCCAGCAGCAACAGAGCCTGTAAAACAAGCAAAGTCTACGACCGAGTCGCCTAGCATCTTGGTGGTGCTGTCATGGCTCAAATACAAACACTGCAATACACCTTCCGGAAGACCAGCCTGACGAAAAGCACTAACAAAATGCTCGCCACATAGAGGGGTTTGCGCGGAAGGCTTAAGCAGGACGCTGTTGCCTGCCATTAATGCTGGAAACACCGAGTTCACTGTTGTTAACAGCGGATAATTCCAGGGGGCTACGGTAAGAACCACCCCTAGAGCTTCGCGCCGAATGAAGCGCTCAAAGCCTTGCTTTGCCTGGGGTCTCTCGTCAGCTAGGGCTTCTTCGGCGATGCTGATCATATAACGCGCGCGTTCCGCAAGGCCGCCTATCTCAGAGCCACCGTAGATCAGGGGCCGTCCCATTTGCCAACTAATTTCTTCTACGATCTGCGCTTGATTGGATTCGAAATACTGTACTGCCAACTCGCAAATGGAAGCTCGCTCGACAATACTTGTTGTCTGCCACTGTTTTTGCGCTGAGCGCGATAAAGCAATAGACTGCTCTAT
>JAPKAI010000010.1 GCA_028825335.1 Gammaproteobacteria bacterium
TCCCCTAGGGGTTTCGAACCCCTGTTGCCGGGATGAAAACCCGGTGTCCTAGGCCACTAGACGAAGGGGACTTAAGACTTTACATGGCTGCTCTCTCAAGCAGCGGGGGATTCTAAGAAGCTTGGCCTGCTCAGTCAAGAGCAAAGCCAAAATATTCGGATTATTTATGCTCACTTCGCACTAAATGAGCAGCTTTCTCTGTTTACTCGCAGCCAACGGCTCTATTCGACAAAATACTGACCCTTTTTTGCCGTCCTTCTACATAAGAGCATGACGAAGACCTTCCTGCACCAGTCCTAGGTATCTTGACCCTAAAATTGGACTATGCCATCCTCGCATAGGTTCTGGTCTCTCCAAAAGACTGTAAAAACAGCGCGGACGTACAGACCTGATTGAATCGGCCGATGCAATCAGGGTGCCGATAGGAATAAGCCTCTCTAGCAGAGGACGTTGGGGGATACTAGGAAACCAACCATGAACGATAAGCGTCTGAAGCAAATTGATGATGCTGGTGTAAGCATTGATCAAAAATTGATCAAAGAAGGCACCGCTCAACTCAATAGTGAGATTCAAGTATTAGAAGCTTGGCTCACTGAACTCGACTCTTCAGATAAAGATAATTCTGAGGTGCTAGCGGCCAGAAAGTCCTATAACGACATGCTAAGCAGTCGCAAGGAAATGCTTAGCACACTCGCAAAACGGGCAAAACTCCAGTCAGTCGGCTCAAACTAGCTAAAAAACTCAGATATCTAAGGTGTCAGAGCGCATTGAGGACACAGACCACCAATACTTTCCAACACCCAACACCCGTCCTATTAACCTAAGAACCCACTCCTATGCTGTCAGATCAACAGACTAAAACCATGTTGTCACTTCAGTCAGCTATGAATGCGAAGGTAGACCCTAATTGGGTAGCCGCTCGTTATCCTTATATGCGCGCCGTAGTTATCGAGGCCGCGGAAGCCGTAGAGCATCATGGCTGGAAATGGTGGAAAAAGCAGGCAAAGGACCTTCCGCAACTGCAGATGGAATTGATCGATATCTGGCACTTCCTGCTCTCTCAGATTCTGCTTAATGAAGGAGGAGGTGAGGCGGCGGCCCTACTTAAGCTGAACGAACAGCTCGAGACCATCGAAGATTCAAAGCAGGTGGACTTCGACGGCAAATCGTACACTTTAAGCTCGATGGATCTTCTCGAACAGATTGAGCTACTTATAGGGATCTCGGCTGCGCGAAGGATCGAGCTATCGGTATTCGCTGCGATAATGAGCAATTGCGAGATGAATTGGACCGAGTTGTACTGCCAATACGTCGGCAAAAATGTACTCAACTTCTTTCGCCAGGATCATGGCTATCAAGATGGTAGCTATCAGAAAATGTGGAACGGCCGCGAGGACAATGAGTATTTAGTAGAGGTAATGGCAGATCTAGACCCAAGTGATGCCGAGTACGAAGAGAAGCTCTATTCGGCTCTGCGGGATCACTATCCAAACTAGTTCCCGTTCTACTCGAACCTACTAGTAGTAAGCGTTCTCTTTGACTGTATGATCCGTAACGTCACGCACTTCCTTCAACTGAGGAACTTGTTCTAGCAGAGTCTTCTCTACGCCGTTTTTAAGCGTGACATCGACCATGCCGCAACCCTGACAGCCTCCACCAAAGCGAAGAACAGCGATATTCTCTTCAAATATCTCTTCGAGAGACACGTTTCCACCATGAGCTGCCAATCCAGGATTGACTTCGTTGTACAAGATATAATTGACTCGATCTTCGATTGGGCTATCGTCGGAGATCTTAGGTAAGCGAGAGTTTGGCGCCTTAATCGTGAGCTGCCCGCCCATCGAGTCCTTGGCGAAGTCCACTACAGCCTCTTCTAGGAAAGGGATACAAGCTAGCTCGATGAAGGTCTTGAAATTTTCATATTGCTTCAGTTCGTCGTCTTCTTTTTCTTCTCCAGGCCGACAAAATGAAATGCAGGTTTCAGCTTTCGGGGTGCCTGCATCCAGAATGAAAATTCGCACGGATATACCCTCGCAATCTTGCTTCTTGAGCAACTCGGTAAGGTATTCTTGTGCAGATTCGGTGATGGTAACCATATGCCTTTCTCGCGCTACTGTTTAGAGTGTGCAAATTATACTCCAATCGATCAGAAATTAGAATATCCGAGCTAATTACTAGGTTATTTTCACAATGCCCTCAGCCTGCATTTTTGCTAGACTTATCGGCTTTTTCGAGCAGCTATCTTGTATTGGTCAGCAAACAGTAAATTGAGCACAACAACATGAAAACCAGCGAATCAGAAACACTTCTACGCAGCCTACTCCAACAGCGCATTTTGGTGCTCGATGGCGCTATGGGGACCATGATTCAGTCACACAAACTGTCAGATGCAGAATTTCGCAGCAATCGCTTTATAGACTTTCCCCATGAGCTGGCAGGCAACAACGATCTACTCTCGCTAACTCAGCCCGAAATAATCAAGCAGATTCACCTCGCCTACCTACTCGCGGGCGCGGATATCGTCGAAACCAATACCTTCAATTCTACACGCAGCTCTCAATCGGACTATCACCTGGAAGATTTAGCCTATGAGCTCAATCTCGAAGCGGCCAAGCTCGCCAGAGCGGCATGCGATGAGATAGCAGCTACGACACCGGATAAACCTAGATTCGTTGCCGGCGTGTTAGGACCAACGAGCAAGACAGCCTCGCTCTCGCCCAAGGTCAGTGACCCCGGTTTCAGAAACATCAGCTTCGATGAACTAATTGCCGACTACAGCAACTCAACCAATGCACTCATTGAAGGTGGTGTCGATATCATCATGATCGAGACGGCTTTCGATACGCTGAATGCGAAGGCTGCAATCTTTGCTATCAGCGAATGCTTCGAGGCCAAGGGTCTCACTCTTCCTATAATGATATCCGGCACGATCACCGACGCCAGCGGCCGCACCCTTTCAGGCCAGACCGTCGCCGCCTTTTGCAACTCGGTTGCCCATGCACAGCCTCTATCTATTGGCTTCAATTGCGCATTGGGCGCTGAGCAGCTGCGCCCTCACATCGAGGAGACAGCAGCGATAGTGAATTGCTACGTTGCCACTCACCCGAATGCTGGTCTGCCAAATGAATTTGGCGAATACGATCAGTCTCCTAGTGAAATGGCGGCCATCATTGCCGATTTTGCCGAAAGAGGCTTCGTCAATGTAGTCGGTGGCTGCTGCGGTACTACCCCGGATCACATCACGGCTATCTGTAAGTCAGTTGAAGGAGTCACTCCCCGCACGATTCCTCAGCTTAAGCCTGCATGCCGCCTCGCTGGCTTAGAAGCCTTCAATATTGATGCGACGTCCTTGTTCGTAAATGTAGGTGAGCGCACCAACATAACCGGCTCCGCAAAATTTTCCCGACTGATCATCGATGAGAACTATGACGAAGCACTCGAGGTCGCCTTGCAGCAGGTCGAGTCTGGCGCACAGATAATCGATATCAACATGGACGAGGGCATGCTCGATTCCGAGATGGCGATGAAGAAATTTCTGAAGCTCATTGCCTCTGAGCCAGACATCAGTCGTGTGCCTATCATGATTGACTCATCCAAGTGGGAGATCATCGAGACGGGACTCAAGTGTGTACAGGGTAAGTCCATCGTAAATTCGATCAGCCTAAAAGAAGGCGAGGAGGATTTTCTCGCGAAGGCTAAGCTCTGTATGAAATATGGTGCAGCCGTTATTGTTATGGCGTTCGACGAAAATGGCCAGGCAGACTCGCTGAAGAAGAAGAACGCAATCTGCAAGCGCAGCTACGACCTGCTAACACAGAGAATCGACTTCCCCGCTGAAGACATCATATTTGACCCCAATATCTTCGCTGTGGCGACCGGCATCGAAGAGCATAACAATTATGCTGTGGACTTCATCGAAGCTTGTCGTTATATCAAGAAAAACCTACCTGGCGCATTGATATCTGGTGGCGTGAGTAATGTCTCGTTCTCATTCAGAGGCAACAACACCGTTCGCGAAGCTATTCACTCTGTCTTTCTCTATCACGCGATAAAGGCGGGCCTAACAATGGGCATTGTCAATGCTGGGCAACTAACTGTCTATGACGATATTCCGGCCGACCTCAAGAAAGCAGTAGAAGACGTCATCCTCAACAAGCATGGAAACGGCACAGAAAATCTAATGGAAGTGGCACTAAACTACTCCGGAGGATCTCAGAAGAAAACCGCAGCAGATATCGCCTGGCGCGACTCCGATGTCGAAAGACGCCTAGCATATGCTCTCGTAAAAGGCATTACAAAGTTCATCATCGAAGATACCGAAGAAGCCCGACAGAAAGCTCATAAGCCTATAGAGGTTATTGAAGGGCCTCTAATGAAAGGCATGGACGAGGTCGGCGATCTTTTCGGTAGCGGCAAGATGTTTCTACCGCAGGTTGTTAAAAGTGCACGGGTAATGAAGCAGGCCGTAGCCTATCTACTTCCCTATATCGAGGCGGAAAAAGGCGGAGTAATACAGAGCAAGGGCAAGATTTTGATGGCCACTGTAAAAGGAGACGTACACGACATCGGCAAAAATATTGTCGGGGTTGTGCTCGGCTGTAACAACTACGATGTAATTGACCTAGGAGTCATGGTCCCCTGCGAGAAAATTCTCCAGATAGCGAGGGATGAGAACGTCGATGTAATTGGCCTCAGCGGCCTAATCACTCCATCACTCGACGAGATGGTTCATGTCGCCGGTGAGATGCAGCGACTCGATTTCAATATTCCCCTATTGATAGGTGGCGCCACAACGTCCAAGGCTCACACCGCGGTCAAGATTGAGCAGCATTATCTTAACGACAGTACGATCTATGTGCCTGACGCCTCTAGAAGCGTGTCCGTTGTTAGCACCCTACTCAATGACAAAAATAAGCCCGAGTATGCGAGCAAAATTCGTAGCGAATATGAAGTCATTCGAGAACGAGTGGCAAACCGATCAACCAAGCTCAAATTGCTTCCCTATAAGAAGGCAAATGCCAATCCGTTTACTGCTGACTGGAGTAACTATACAGCTGCTAAACCCGCCTTCTTAGGTACGAAGGTATTCACAGATTACTCCCTTGAGGATCTCATTGACTATATAGACTGGACGCCATTCTTTATAACTTGGAGTCTCGCAGGGAAATACCCAGCTATCCTGAACGACGAAAAAGTAGGCGAGGCTGCCACCGATCTATTCCGCGACGCTCAGGCGCTCTTGAAGAAGATCGTCGAAGAGAAACTACTGACAGCTAAGGCTGTGATAGGTTTCTGGCCGGCCAATAAAATAGCCGACAATGACATTCAACTCTATACTACAGATGAGTCTGGCGCCCCGCTTAATAAACTGCATTTCCTCAGGCAGCAGATACCCAAAGAAACCGAATTGCCAAATCTCTGTTTGGCCGATTTCGTTGCTCCTCAAGCAGCAGAAAATGGCACGGATTACATAGGCGGCTTCGCCGTTACTACGGGCATTGGTGCCGATGAACTTGCTGCCAAGTACTCGGCAGAGAACGACGACTACACAGCGATCATGGTGAAGGCACTTGCCGATCGCTTAGCCGAAGCCTTTGCTGAACACATGCATGAACGTGTACGTAAAGAGTTCTGGGGCTTTGATCCTGCCGAAAAGTTATCGGCGACAGAACTGATCGGCGAGAAATACCGGGGCATTCGTCCGGCACCCGGCTACCCGGCTTGCCCCGATCATTCCGAAAAGGGCACCCTCTTTTCTCTTCTCAACGCATCCGAAGAAACACAGATCGAGCTGACCGAGAGTTTTGCCATGAGCCCTGCTGCCAGCGTAAGTGGTTTGTACTTTGGGCATCCAGAATCGAAGTATTTCTCTGTTGGCAAGATTACTCACGAACAAGTAGATGACCTGTCCAATAGAAATGGCAAACCGACGGCAGAAATGACAAAATTGCTCACTCCGAATTTGGAATGAGACCTGCATAAGACTCGCCGTTAGAAGTCATTCTGACGAACAATTAATTAGCAGTTAATAGAGAGCTTTGAGCAACATGTACAGATATGACGGATATGATCATCAGATGTTAGCAGATAGAGTCGCCCAGTTTCGCGACCAGACCAATCGCTACATTGATGGCAAACTAAGTGATACTGAGTTCCTGCCCCTGCGCCTCCAAAACGGACTCTATGTACAGCGCTTAGCACCGATGCTGCGTATTGCTGTCCCCTACGGCATGCTGTCTTCAACACAATTGCGCAAACTTGCCTATATAGCCAATCACTACGACAAGGGTTATGCACATTTCACCACTCGCCAGAATATTCAATATAACTGGCCCGCCTTAGTCGATGTTCCAGATTTGCTCGCCGACCTCGCAGAAGTAGAAATGCACGCCATACAAACCAGCGGCAACTGTATTCGCAACACCACAACAGATCAATTTGCAGGTGCAGCACCTGATGAACTAGAAGATAGCAGAGCGTATTGCGAGATTATCCGTCAGTGGTCGAGCTTCCACCCTGAATTTGCATATCTACCACGGAAATTTAAGATTGCAGTCTGCGGCACTACCGACGATCAGGCTGCTACACAAGTCCATGACATCGGCATCTATATTGTTAAGGGAGCTAATGACGAGATTGGTTTTCGTATTCTCGTTGGTGGTGGCCTCGGTCGAACGCCAGTTATAGGCAAAGAGATATTCGATTTCGTTGAGAAGAAACATCTTCTAACAGCACTTGAGGCGATACTTCGTGTCTATAATCGCGAGGGGCGTCGTGACAATAAGTACAAAGCCAGAATCAAAATATTGGTGAAGGAAACGGGTGTCGAAGAGTTCAAGAACAAAGTAATTCAGGAATGGGCAATCATTAAAGATTCCTCGCTTACGCTTACAGACGAAGAAATTGATCGCTGCCAGAAGTTTTTCGATGCTCCAGACTATCAAGAACTCGGCAACAGTCCGGCCGAACTGACTGATAAACTGCAGAGTAATATACTGTTCGCGGCCTGGCACTCACAAAACGTAAAACTGCACAAGATCACAGGCTACTCTATAGTGACTGTTTGTTTTAAGGAAACAGGTGTCGCTCCTGGCGATGTCACAGATCGCCAACTAGAGCAAATAGCCGACTTATCTGACCAATATAGCTTCGGTGAAATACGAATTAGTCATAAGCAGAATGTCGTCATGGCGGATGTCCGTCAGGACCAGCTCTTTGAACTTTGGAAGGCGCTAGAATCTGGCGCTATGGCAAGCAACAACCTTGGCCTGCTGACCGATGTTATCTGCTGCCCAGGCGGGGATTTCTGTGCCCTAGCCAATGCGAAATCCATTCCCATTGCCGAAGCGATTCAACGAAAGTTTGGTGATCATAAACTGCTCACGGATATCGGCGAGATGAACCTCAACATTTCTGGATGCATGAATGCGTGTGGGCATCACCACGTTGGCAATATCGGTATTCTCGGTGTAGACAAGAAGGGCGAAGAATATTATCAGGTCTCGCTCGGGGGCTCATCGAAGAAAAAAGCTAGTCTTGGCAAGATTATAGGCCCCTCTTTCGCACAGGAAGAAATTCCAGATGTCGTCGAAACTATCTTGGCCGTATACAAAGAGAAGCGCATTAGCGATGAAAAATTCATCGACACCTACAACCGAATCGGAATAGATCCATTCAAGGAGAAAGTCTATGCCAAAGCTGATTAATAAGAACGCTGTCATAGACAATCATTGGACGGTAATGAAAGCATCTACTGGGCCGGAGATTTTGCAAGTGGTTCCCGGCAAGAATTTCATCGTCCCGCTGCAGTTCTGGAAGCTTTACAAAGAAGAGCTGAACGGATATGACGGCAACATTGCCGTGTGGTTAGATTCTAATGAAAACCCCGGGCAAATCACTGACGAGCTTCACTCTCTGCCCCTGATTGCACTCAATTTTCCAGTTTTCTCAGACGGACGTTCCTACACGAACGCACGGGAACTAAGGCAGAAGTATGTATACAAGGGCGAGATCCGAGCTATTGGCGATGTGCTGCGCGATCAGCTTTACTATATGGCCCAATGCGGTTTTGACAGTTTCGAAATTCGTCACGATCAAGAAGCAGAGCTTTGCCTAGATGCGTTTAAAGATTTTAAGACTGGCTATCAGCCCACTATCACGGAACCCACTCCCTTGTTCAGGCGACGCTAACTCGCTATAGTCCAGAACTATTAGCAAGACACCTGCGCTATGGAATCTGACTCCTTACTCTTTTCCTTCTTCCTCATTTTTACCGGTGCGGCGATACTCTCAACGATTGCCCTGTTTTTTCGTCAACCTTTGCTGGTGGCGTATATCTGCGCGGGCGCCCTTCTCGGCCCTTATGGTCTAGCCTATATCTCCGATGCTAGCCTGCTGACCGACATCGCGGAATTCGGCATTATATTCTTACTGTTTTTACTCGGCTTGGATATGCAGCCGAAGAAGCTTTTATCTACCTTACGCAAGACCTTCTTGGTCACGCTCGCAAGTTCTGTCGTCTTCGTCCTTCTCGGCTATTCTACTGGCCTTCTATTTGGGTTTAGCCAGATCGAGAGTCTCGTGATCGGGTTTAGCCTAATCTTTTCGAGCACCATTATTGGCATTAAGTTGCTGCCCACAACCATTCTACATCAGAAGCACATGGGGGAATTGATGGTCGGCATCTTACTGCTGCAAGATTTCATCGCAATTTTTCTAATCACCTTCCTAGATGCAGGAAACCTCCAACAATCAACCGCACTAAGAGTGCTGATTGCCTTTCCCCTGCTATTGGTATTCGCCTACTTCACAACTCAGTATGTTCTGATACGGCTTATCGCTCGGTTCGATCATTTCAAGGAATATATTTTCCTGCTCGCCATTGGCTGGTGTTTAGGCTTGTCAGAACTTGGAGTGGCGCTGGGACTCTCCGCGGAGATCGGTGCGTTTGTGGCAGGCGTTGCCTTGGCGACGAGCCCAGTCTCTCTCTATATCGCAGACAGATTAAAACCTCTTAGAGATTTTTTCTTGATACTGTTCTTTTTTACACTGGGTGCGCAGTTTAATCTTTTGTTACTACCGGATATTTTTGTCGCCTGCGTCGTATTGGCAATAGCTGTACTGACAATAAAGCCTATAGTATTTCGATACCTGCTGAAGAGATTCAGCGAGAGGAACAGGCTAGCATGGGATGCTGGCTTGAGATTAGGGCAAATTAGTGAGTTTTCCCTACTAATAGCCTTTGTAGCGACGCAGTCTGGAGCGATAGGAGAGATCGCCTCCCTTACCATACAAGGTGCGGCGATCCTGACTTTCCTAGTTTCTTCTTATATTGTTGTGCTGTTCTGCCCAACCCCTATTGCGATCAACCCAAAACTGCGCAGAGACTAGGCTCACAGACTCTTATATTTAGCTATTTAGATTGAGCACGAAGCGCCCGTTCGCACCACCTTTTAACACCTGAGCCAGGCTTGCATCGAGTTCCGTGAATCCGATATCTGTGCAAATATTTTCTAGCTGATCTAGCTTCCATTGGGCACCCAGCTTATCCCAAAGGCGCCGTTTAGTTTCGATTGGAAGTTGCACCGAATCCACACCCAAAAGATTCACGCCACGTAAGATAAAAGGAAGAACTGTAGTAGAAAAACTGGGAGACTGCACCAAGCCACAAGCGGCCACACTTCCACCATAACGCAGTGATTTGATTACGTTGCTGAGTGTATCTCCACCCACTACATCGACTGCGCCGGCCCAATCTTCTTTTAGCATAGGACGTGTGTTTTCTTCTCCAAGCACGTTTCGATCTACAACTTCAGACGCTCCTAATTCTGTCAGCCTTGCATGAGCCTCCTGCTTGCCAGTGCTCGCAACTACATCAAAGCCAAGCTTGCTCAATAGCGCAACGGCTATCATGCCAACACCCCCACTCGCGCCAGTTACTAGTACTCTGCCCTTACTTGGCTCGACACCATTCAATAGGAGTTTCTCTACACACAGCGCCGCGGTAAAACCCGCAGTGCCTAAAATCATACTTTCTTTTTGGCTTAACCCAGATGGTAGTTTGACGACCCATTCGGATGGCACGCGGATCATTTGCCCAAAACCGCCGCTAGTATTCATACCAAGGTCGTAGCCGATGACCAGCACCTCGTCGCCCGCATTCAGGCTTGCATCAGAGCTGCTAACGACTGTTCCCGCTGCGTCTATGCCAGGCGTGTGTGGATATTGCCGTGTAACAGCCTTATTGCCACTAAACGACATGGCGTCCTTAAAGTTTAGCGAGGAGTAATTAACCTGAATAAGGGTGTCGCCCTCTGGAAGTTCCTCGACGCTGCGTTCTACTACTACGGAACTGTATTTCCCTTCGCTATCTTCTGAAACCTGCAATGCTTTGAATTCTTGCAATTATCTATCCGCCCTGGTTAGTGATTCATTCGGCAAGGCGTAAGGCCCCGCTCACTTATCTCGAGTTATTTCTACTGAAACGTATTAGTCGTCGATTTACCGATCCAATTCGAGAACAGTTTTTCAACTGACCCTAGAAAGGCACCGCCAATCTTATCTTGTAGAGATTTTGGTAGCTCATATTCTACTTCGTATACATCGGCTTCCTCGCAGGCGCCTACGATGCAGTCGTCACTGGTCTTAATCTCATCGACCATATGACGCTCCTTAGCCTGAGTACCGACCCATGTTTCGCCAGTGGCGATCTTGTCGATCTCAACACTCGGTCTGTGCTCTTTAATCCAAGCC
Source organism: Gammaproteobacteria bacterium (assembly GCA_028825335.1). Classification (GTDB taxonomy): domain Bacteria; phylum Pseudomonadota; class Gammaproteobacteria; order Pseudomonadales; family Pseudohongiellaceae; genus UBA9145. The sequence goes on from JAPKAI010000010.1 coordinate 10,753, forward strand.
TTGAAGATGTCGTGCATTGTTTCCACCTCTTCCTGGACCTTGTCTCGGCCTTTCTGCGTGATTTCGCCAAACTGGGTTAGTGTTCTCTTAAATTCACCGGCGCTAATAATTTCATAGTCGACTTCGTTCTTCTTCAGCACACGATGAAAATTAGGCAACTGAACCAAGACACCTATTGAACCTATTATTGCGAAGGGGGCGGATACCAGGCGGTCAGCCAAGCAAGCCATCATATAGCCGCCGCTAGCTGCAACTTTATCTACACAGATAGTAAGAGGTATTTGTTTGCTCTTGATCCGCAGTAGTTGCGAGGACGCAAGTCCATAGGCATGCACCATGCCTCCTGGACTTTCTAGTCTCAACAAAACCTCATCGAGAGGCTCCGCCAGTGTCAATATAGCGGTGATTTCTTCACGTAGAGATGCGACTTCATCTGCAGAAATATTTCCGGTGAAGTTGATTACATAAACACGCTTCTTTCTTTGTTCTACATTGCTCGCGTCGTCAGCGACATCATTTGGCTTCTTCGCTGCTTCTTTGTCTGCTTTAGCCTGTTCCTTCGACTCGAGCTTTGCCTGCTTCTTCTCGTCTTTGTGAACTTGCTTTAGCTGGTCTTTCGCCAGCACTGAATGTCGCAAAGTATCCTTCATATCATCGAAATGTTCATTAAGATGAGTAACCTTGATCTGGCCTTTTCTGCCAGTCTTACGCTGACGATTCCCGCTGGCTGCGATCGAACCCAGCACAATGACAATGGCCACTACGATGGTCACCGCCTTTGCTAAAAACATGCCGTACTGAATCAAATATTCCAAACGTATTTCTCCTGTAGTGCTAGCTGTTTGTGCATTTTGCATCTATTGCTTAAGGAATTCAAAACTTAGGATTCCTTAAGCAAATCTACTTATTCTTAACCTCGTCTATAAAGGTCCGGATTAGCTTTCCTGCAACACTTATCTTCTCAGATGGCACATTAGGTAAGGAATCAATGTCAAACCACCTTGCATCGGCGATTTCAGACGGGTCTGGGACAATCTCACCGCTATCATATTCCGCCAAGAAGCCTAGCATTAGCTCCGATGGAAATGGCCAAGACTGACTGGATATATAGCGGACGTTTTTAACCTGTAGATCTACTTCTTCCTTGACCTCTCTGTGCACTGTCTGTTCAGGCGTCTCCCCAATCTCGATAAAGCCGGCCAAGCAGCTATAGAAGTTGGACTTAAAGCGTGAACTTTGAGCAAGGAGCATCTCGTCGCCTTTAGTCACGAGCATAATCACACAAGGGCTAATGCGCGGAAAGAAATGCAAGGAACAGCTGTCACAAACCAGAGTTCGCTCACTCCCATGATGGACCGTCTGTGTACCGCAGGTGCCGCAAAATCGATGATTCTTGTACCAATCGACTAGCTGACTCGCCCTTCCCCCAAGCAGAAACTTCTCCTGGTCTGAAAAAAACAAGAGGCTGCGCAGAGAATTGAGCTTCGCTTGGAGAGCTACAGATATATCCTGCTGCAAGCTGACAGCAATTACCGATGTGTCAGCATCTCGTTGCAGCAAAATTAAGTCTGCAGAATCGTCTAAGTGATCTTTTATCTGATCAAAACTCCACAGAATATCCTCATCACACACTAGAATCTGCGATGAATAAAATAAAATGAAGCTATCAGATTCGCTTAACTGTTGGAGGCTGAGAAAATGCTCTTTGTGAGACATGGATACTCTATGGGCAAGTGGCTGAGACTAATTTTTGAGCTACGCTGCTCAGAAAAGCGCTACAGTTTGACTTTATCGGGTTTTCGCAGAGATCTACTGCGAGTTGGCGCAAGATACTATAGTTTCTGCGCGTCCTGTTCAAGATGATTCGCGCCGATCGCTTCTAGGCCTGAGTTTCACCATCTAAATCTAGCCACAGACACCCTTGCTCGCTACTCTGAGCAATATCGTTCAGGCGCTGCCGGTGAGCCTTCAGCTCATCACTACCAGCCTTGAGCACCGAAATCTTCGATCGCTCGGTATGGCTCTTCTTAGCCTTAGCCCTGCGCGTAGATCCTTCCGATTCATCTTCAGCTAAAAGTAGGCTGGATTGACCACTTGTCATCACCAAATAGACATCGGCCAGAATTTCCGCGTCCAGTAAGGCGCCGTGAAGCTGCCGCTGCGTGTTGTCTACGCCGTAACGCTTACAGAGTGCATCGAGACTATTACGCTGCCCAGGATGCTTCTCGCGAGCGAGTAGAAGACTATCGAGGACACCGCAAAAACTCACCATTTCAAGCGCATCAGTTTTTGTCGCACGTAGTTCGTAATCTAGAAAACCGATGTCGAATGGCGCATTGTGTATGACTAATTCCGCCCCATCGATGAATTCGAGAAACTCGGATTCGACCTGATGGAAGCGCGGTTTATCCGCAAGGAAATGTGACGTAAGGCCGTGCACTTCCATGGCCCCTGCATCGATCTCTCGATCAGGATTGAGATAGCAGTGAAAATGCTTCCCGGTAAGCCTGCGATTATCAATTTCCACGCAGCCTATTTCAATAACTCGATGGCCCTGAGAAGGATCCAAACCCGTAGTTTCGGTATCAAGTACTACCTGGCGCATAATATTCTCTTCATGAATCGAACTGCATTCTTAAGCTATTTATGTTGACTATTCACTTCAACTATCTGGTTTGGATTAAGCCGTCAGCTACCAACTAATCCAGTTCATCTATTTCCCGATTCGCTAACTGATCAGCGATCTCGTTTTCAGCATGCCCGCTATGTCCCTTGACCCAAACCCATTCGATTGTATGTCCGCCTACAAGTCCATCTAGTTCCTTCCAAAGCTCAACATTTAGCACTGGCTTCTTGCTTGCGATACGCCAATTCCGCTTTTCCCAATTTTCGATCCACTCGGTGATCCCGGTGAGTACATCTTCGGAATCGCTTGTGATCACCACGTCAAAGACTTAGTTAATGCCTGAAGAACTTTGATCACTGCAGTGAGTTCTATTTTGTTGTTGGCACTCATGATCTCGCCACCATACAGAGTTTTCACCAAGCCATCGTAGCGCAGCAACACTCCCCATCCGCCTAGCTCAGGATTTTCCTCGGCAGGCTACGTCCGTGTGCATCTCAACTACTTACGACATGGGGATATCTGACGCTTTAACTGTTTAATATTGCAGCGCTCTCAGTGGATCTTGATTTTAGCACGAACGTTTTCCGCTGCGGGCATCACAGAGGGGCGCGCACGTAACCCTCTCCACTTTGACAGTATAGGTGTGATAGGCATGGCCTGCTTGATGCAATGAATAAAATAGACTCCGCCAAGGGGGCTATGTAGCTTATTTCCAAAATTTTCGAGGCTCTCTGCGTGACTCAATAACTTCGATATTTTCACGGGCATAAAATGCAGCCCGTAAGAAATTGAATCTATGTGCAGGTCTAACAGTTTCAGCCAGTCGCTGACGCGCCCCTTGGAAATAAATTTCCCCCTCCAAGGTATATTCTTCTTCCGTTTGAATAGCTTCCAGAATCCCCAATAACTATAAGGATTGAACCCTACGATAAACATGTGACCACCAGGACGTAACACTCGAGTAGCCTCTCTCAGAACGCGATGGCTGTTCGCCGCAAAATCGAGAGCATGATGAATAACGACAACGTCGATACTATCGCTAGTCAAGGGTAAATCCTCGTTGTTCGCTACAGCCCTAGTAGAACCCGACCTGAAGCTAGGAGAGAAAATTATCTTGTGACCCACTGGACTTTGCTCAATAACAGAATGCTCTTCACTGAATCCGAGCTGCAGTATGTGATAGCCGAAGAGCTTCTCAAGGGCTGCGTGAATCGCTTCCTTCTCGGCTCTAAGAACAGCCTCTCCCTGCGGGGATTGAAACCAATGCGCCACCTGACCTGAGAGCATGTCTGAGTCAGACATGCCGCGAAGCAGGCGACGGCGGGTCTCATGTTTAGAAAGTAGGTTCATTTGCTCGTATTTGGTGATCCTGCACTGATCAATTGTGAGGCAACATAGTTTAAACACTATCGGCCGAGAAATTAAGCGATATCCCTCTCCATACGGGCCTGCGCTAGGTATTACGGCTTGTAATAGCTTATCATGTCGTTTTTGGCGTAATACCATTCCTATAAACAGCACTTAGTGTTCTATTCCTTCGCAGCAAGGGGCCTAAACTACTAGAAAGCACGTAGGCATAATCAGGCCGGGTTCTCAGCAATGAAGCTGAGGTATTGAGCGCACTTTGTGCCTGAAAAGGCTTGCTCTACTATTTCATCCGTAGCATATGCATTTTACCGGAATCACTTACTTCTCAGGCATTAGATTTGCGAACAATAATTAGAAAAATCGTAATTACATTACTTCCATTGCTGCTTGTAGCTTGTCAAAACTCGCAACAATTGGGGGCGCCCTCAGTTGAATCTGGAACAGCCACCTCAATTGAGGAGGCCATGCACAACCCAGAATCCTCGCTTGGGATTTCACGGATAACAAACGAGGGATCCCCGCTGACCGCAGATTCCGACATAAGCTACGCTGATCTGTGGGAAAGAATTCGAGACGGGTTTCAGCTTCATGATCACTACTCACATCCTAATGTCGCAAGATATATTCAGAACTATTCAGCGCAGCAGCGTTATTTCGATCTGCTACAGAGTCGAGCCTCACCGTTCTTATTTGAGATAGTTGATGAAATTGAACGCCGCGGACTGCCAATGGAATTCGCGTTACTACCAATGGTCGAAAGCACTTATAACCCTAACGCTTATTCGAGACAGCATGCGGTCGGCCTATGGCAATTCGTTGGCGCTACAGGGTCGAGCTTTGGGTTGCAGCAAGATTGGTGGTTCGATGGCCGCAGAGATCCTTTGGCCTCTACTGACGCTGCCTTGGACTACATGGAACAGCTCTACAAACAATTCGATGAGGATTGGTTACTCGCCATTGCAGCTTATAACACAGGAGAAGGGAACCTGCGCCGAGCTATTCGTAAGAGTGACGATGATGAGATGAATTTCTGGACTCTTAGCCTGCCAAGGGAGACTCAGGCGCATGTGCCGAAGCTACTCGCCCTATCGGCCATCATCGCTGACAACGAAGCTTGGAACATCAAATTAGAGCCGCTTGCTAACGAGCCGGTACTACGCTCCGTCCAGGTCGGGACGCAGATAGATTTATCACAAGCCTCAAAGCTAGCCGAGATCGAATATGAACAGCTACGAGCGTTGAACCCTGGATACCTCCAATGGGCCACTCACCCAGATCAACCACAGGAAATGCTTCTACCGCTCGAAAATGCAGCCTTACTGGAGAGCGCCCTAGTCGGCATTGATAAACATGATCTTCTGACTTGGGATCGGTATGAAATAAAGCCAGGTGATACGCTCGGCGCTATTGCTGCTAGGTTAAATACTCGGGTAGATATACTTCAGACGTTTAATTCCTTAGTTGGCAGTAGCATAAAAGCGGGCGAGTCCCTTCTGATTCCACGCACCAACGATCCCGAACTTCTAGCTTCTGCGCCTCGCATGACAAGACAGGCGACGCGCGAACTCTCTAAGGTACCGAGTCAATACAAAGTAAGAAACGGGGATAATCTCTGGGTTATTGCAAGACGATTTCAGCTACGCTCAATCGAGATCGCTGCGTGGAACCAGATATCCTTGGACGAGTTGCTGCAACCTGGTCAGATTTTAAACTTATCCTACGCTCTTGAAGATAAGAATGAACCGCCCGAAGTGCAAACCAGCGATAGCGCTGCCTTCTATGTTGTGCGCCGTGGCGATAGCATGGACGCAATAGCTAGCCGTTTTAGCATTGACCTGCAAAAGCTGTTGCTGTGGAATACGCTGAACATTGACGAATTAATTTTCCCCGGGCAAGAACTTCAAGTTATTCCGAGGAGTTTAGGGAACTAGTTGATATGACAGATAGCATAAACACCGCCATTCCACCAAAAGAGTTTCTCGGCCATCCGCGTGGCTTGGCTATTTGCTTTCTAACAGAAATGTGGGAGCGTTTCAGTTATTATGGGATGCGCGCCCTGCTCATCTTTTATTTAACCCAGCACTTTCTCTTCTCTGATCAATCTGCCTCAAGCATCTATGCTGCCTACATATCACTCGTCTATATAACACCCGTTATTGGGGGAGTTGTCGCGGACCGCTATATTGGTCCTGTTAAAGCGGTCATTCTAGGATCCATACTACTCGTTGCCGGTCACTTAGGCATGGCCATCGAGGGCTCTCAGGCGATAGAAACCACCGTCAGTGGTGAGACGATCATTCAACGCGACCCATTCTACCTTCAGGTATTCTACTTCTCGCTTGGACTAATCATCATGGGCGTAGGCTTCTTGAAAGCTAACATCTCTACGCTCGTAGGCTCCATGTACGAGCGTGAGGACCCACGACGCGATGGCGCCTTTACGCTGTTCTATATGGGAATCAATGCCGGCTCATTCTTAGGCGCAATAATCTGCGGCCTGTTATTGCAGTATAAAGGCTTCAGCTGGGGATTCGGCGCAGCCGGTATTGGCATGTTGTTTGGACTAGCAGTATTCATAAAAGGCCATCATCTATTTGGGCCGGCTGGACGGCCTAAAGACCCGGTGGCACTGCAGCAGAAAGTTTTTCCAGGGCTCAGCCGCGAAATGCTTATCTACATACTAGCCTTCGTTGGTGTTTTGATATGCTGGCAGCTTATGCAGGTGCCGCCTCTTGTAGGCGGCCTTGTAGGCGCCACGCTTGTTGGCATGACACTTACGGTTGTTGTATATGCATTTACCAAGTGTGAGCCGATGGACAGGAATAGAATGCTCGTCTGCCTCTTCTTAATGAGCTACCAGATTATCTTTTGGTCGCTCTGGGAACAAACCGGCAGCTCACTAAACCTGATGGCTGATAGAAACGTAGATCGCATCGTGTTCGGCCTCGAACTACCGGCAGCGATGTTTCAATCAGTTAATGCCTTCTTCATCATTACCCTAGCGCCGGTCTTCAGCATTGTCTGGATCTATCTCAACCGACGCGGCTGGGAGCCCAGCACACCAACCAAATTTGCATTAGCGCTTATGCAACTCGGGCTTGGTTTCTTGTTCTTGGTGTATGGTGCGTCGCTAGCAACTGACCCCACGCAGATCGCACTAATCTGGCTGATTCTGCTGTATTTGCTGCATACCACAGCTGAGCTATGCATCTCGCCGGTTGGTCTTTCTATGACCACCAAACTCTCTGTTCCAAGTGTCGTCGGCATGATGATGGGCTGCTGGTTTCTAGCTATGGCCGGTGGAAACTATATATCTGGCACTATCGCGGCTATGACCGGCTCCGACACTATCGGAGGAGAAGTTGTAGACCCTGCGGCGGCGCTTGCCAACTATATGGATGTCTATTACACAGCAGGCATCTACAGTATCGGCATCGGGATACTGGCCTTATTTATTTCGCCGGTATTGAAGCACTTTATGCATGGCATTAAGTGATTCATCTGGGTACTAGTTAGTGATCAGGCATGGGTAATCCCCCCAAAATACAGTAAAATGAATAGCATAAAACTAGTTAAAACAGGATAAAGGAATGGGTTATCTCACAGGTAAAAAATACTTAATTCTTGGTGTTGCGAGCAAGCTCTCCATCGCCTCAGGTATTGCCGCGGCAATGCATCGCGAAGGCGCCGAACTGGCATTCACCTATCAAAATGAGAAGCTCAAGGAACGTGTTCTTAAATTTGCGGCAACCTGGGACTCAGATTTAGTGTTCCCATGCGACGTAGGCAAAGACGAAGAGATAGCAGACCTATTCACACAATTGCGCAAGAACTGGGATGGCCTAGATGGAATCGTTCACTGCCTTGCATTCGCTCCAGGTCATGAACTCGACGGCAACTATGTAGACGTTACAACTCGAGAAGGATTCTTGATGGCGCACGAAATTAGCTCCTATAGCTTCGTGGCACTCGCCCAGGCTGGCAAATCTATGATGGCCGGCAGAAACGGATCCTTGCTCACACTAAGCTATCTAGGGGCTGTTCGTAGTCTTCCTAACTACAATGTTATGGGCTTAGCAAAAGCCAGCCTAGAAGCCAACGTACGTTATATGGCCGCTAGCCTTGGGCCAGAAGGGACTAGAGTGAATGCTATTTCGGCAGGGCCGATTAAGACCCTCGCGGCTGCCGGCATTAAGAGCTTTAGAAAAATGCTTAAGCATAATGCGCAGCAAACCCCTCTTAGGAGGAACGTTACTATCAGTGAGGTAGGTAATGCAGCGAGCTTTCTTTGCTCTGATTTAGCCTCTGGAATCAGTGGTGAGATTCTTTATGTTGATGGTGGCTTCAATACTACCGCCATGGGATCTCTAAACGATATTGAGACTGAAGGGAACTAGCCGCTCAGGAATTGAAAAGCTATTTATGTTGCTGCTGCTTCGTTAGAAAACGACTCAGCGGCCTCAAAAACGTTTTTAACTAGTACGTTAGAGCGGCTGTTCATCTAGAATACTCGACTCGATGTCCGCATTCTCTTGCAAGTTACCCATATAGGCCTGGAAGTCGCTATTGCCTAGATCAGAGATCATTGAACCAATCATGTTTTCTTGGTCTATCTGAGGAATCGATGCAATCGAGCCGGCATTGATACTATTTAGCTCAACAATGACTGCGGTGTCATTGGTCAATGTAAGATTGTCATAGGCAGGCGTATCCGAACCGGCTAGAGACATAGCAAACACCTGGGTCAAAATCTCTCTATTAACAGTAACCGCGTCCCTGTTTGTGCCTTCCTCTGTCAGCCACTCTATTTCGTTGTCAGCCAAGAGCTGCTCAACGGACTCAGCATTTTCTATGCGTGTTAGAATCTGATCGTTAAGACTCTGAACTGCCTCGCGCTCCATCTGGGTACGAATTATTACAGCTATCTCTGGCTCGACTTCCTCAAGCGGCAGAACGGCAGCCTCATTGAAAACCAGAGCATTCATCACAACAGCCTGCGATTGACTTAGCTCAATGACCTCACTGTTGTTGTCCTCAAGCAAAACTTCCTGAGAAAATGCTGCATCAATAAGCGCCTGATTCGAGAAAATACCGCTTCCTCCGGTACGGTCGAAAGTGGCACTAATGAGCACGTCCATTTCTAGCTCCTCCGAAATCGTTTCTAAATTTCCCGTCTCAAATGCTAGGTTAGAAAGATCGCCCAGACGCTCTGCGTAAATCAACTCTACTTCTGAGCTCTTTAATTCTCGTTCGATACGCTCGGCAACTTCTTCAAAACTCTGAAATACATTCACTGAGTCCTCAGTAAGCATAACGATGTGAACACCGAAATCCGAGACGACCGGGCCCGAGACCTCATTTACAGACAAAGCTTCAAGTGCTTCTTCGAGGGCTGCCGGGAAGGCAGTACCATCGGTATAGCCGATATCTCCACCCACTTCTGCTGAGACTGTGTCTGTAGACACTTCTAACGCTACTGGCCCGAACTCTTCACCAGCATCAATTCGCTGCTTAGCTGTAACCGCCATCTCTAGAGCCTGCTCTTCGCTGAGACCTCCTCCAACTTCGAAAAGTATGTGGGATGCGCGCTTTTCCGCAGATCCTTCAAAGGCAGATCTTTCCGTCTCATACTGCGCTTCAATGACACCTTCATCGAGCTCGATCTCACTCGAGATTACGCTTTTATCTAGCATCACATAACTCACCGATACTGACTCGGGCTGCGTGAAATCTTGCGGGCTCTCAGTGTAGTAGCTTTGAATCTGAGCATTTGAAATAGCAGTGCCGAGAGTTCTAGTGCCTAAAGGTATTGAGAGATAGCGAAAGTCTCTCGTCTGAGCCGACAGGCCGGCTATTCGTTCTAATTCGGAGTCAGTGACAAAGGCCGAGCTGCTGTAAGCGTTAGCAAGCTGTGACAGCAGCATCTGTTGCTGCAAAGTTTCTCTGTATATAGGGATGCTGAACCCCTGACTCGCCATGGTCCGTACTGCTAAATCAGAATCGAACACGCCGTTTATCTGGAAATTAGGATTTTCTATAATCGATCTGTCAACTCGGTTGCTAGACACGGCCATATTTGATCCTTGGGCAGATTGTCTTAACAACACCTCTTCAAGGAGCTGGGACAGTGCGATTTGCTCAAGGAGACCCTGATCTAGGGAATCTGCGTTTCCACCAATAGAATTCAAAAGATTCTGTGTATTCACCTGTAGCTGGGCTTCGGATATTTCCTCGCCATTAATTTCAGCGACCGGCGGCGATGTTATGAAGCCATTCATGATCGAATCCACTCCAAAAAGAGCAAATATCGCCACGATGAAGCCGATGATGATCTTGGCTATCACACCCTGTGAATTATCACGTATATCTTGCAGCATAGTTATTCCTAAATTCCGCTAAATCACTTATCAACCACTCCCCGTTAGAGGAGAAAGTAATGTAACTCGTAAACCAAAAAAGGCGCATCATAGATGCGCCCTACTTTTCTCTTGGGAACCGCAGGGAAATTATTCTCTCATTCCCATTCAATTAGATCCGTTGCTATAAACTCTAGATTATCGAATCCGCAACACCTGAAACAATCTCAGCTTAGTTATTGAACTTGCTGTCCAGTCAACTCAATTAAGAATTAACAGCATCCTTAAGTGCCTTACCTGCTTTAAAGCTAGGCACACGAGCTGCCTTAATTTGAATTGGCTCGCCTGTTTGGGGATTACGACCAGTTCTAGCCGCTCTATGCTTAGTCGCAAAAGTTCCAAAACCAACCAGCACAACAGGATTTTCTTTCTTCAAAGAATCTGTTATTGCGTCAATCATTGCGTCGATAGCACGACCTGCAGCAGCTTTAGGAAGGTCCGCACTAGCGGCAACAGCATCTATTAATTCTGATTTATTCACGTTATCCCCTTTTTTCTAAATTTAATTGATTTTTATAAACTATAAACGCCTAAAAAATGCTGCTGTATTTGAGACACTACCAATGACAAAAATACAAAAATTATAAGCTCTGGAGTAATCTAATCCTTTTCCCAAAAATATGGCGTAAACTCACCGTAATACCTGACCTTTATACCAATTGCTTGAAAGCCATGTCAACAAGAAACACGTGGTATCAGTGGGTATTTATCTGCTTTTCATCACTACTTTTATCTTCTTGCTTTGCATCTTTATCTGAGGACGCTTTTTTGTCACCGCTTAAAGGAGTGGGTTGGTACTCAAGTGCGTGCTCCAAAACTTGATCGATCCAACGAACAGGAATGATCTCCAAATCCGCTTTGATATTGTCTGGGATTTCTTTAAGGTCTCTCTCGTTGTCGGCAGGAATTAGCACAGTCTTAATGTTCCCTCGGTGAGCGGCCAACAACTTTTCCTTCAATCCACCAATTTTTAGCACCTGCCCTCGCAATGTAATTTCTCCAGTCATTGCTACATCAGCCCGGACAGGGATAGAGGTCAGAGTTGATACTAGAGCGGTACACATCCCGACACCTGCGCTAGGCCCATCTTTGGGAGTCGCCCCTTCTGGCACGTGTATGTGAAGATCGTATTTTTCATGGAAGTTAGTGGCCAGGCCAAGCGACTCCGCTCGACTCCTTACCACGGTAAAAGCAGCCTGAATCGACTCTTGCATCACGTCGCCGAGAGAGCCCGTCTTGGTGGTTTTACCCTTACCATCTAAGGCAGCCGCTTCTATAGTCAGCAGCTCGCCACCGACAGAGGTCCAAGCCAATCCATTAACCTGACCTATCAGGTTTTCTTCTTCCGCCTTGCCATAGTCATATTTGCGAACACCAGAATATTGCTCTAACTCATTGGAGGTAAGATTGACCGCCTCAGCACTGCTCTCCAGAGAATTCTCTTTAACTACCTTGCGGCAAATCTTGGCTATTTCTCTTTCAAGGCCACGGACTCCAGCCTCGCGCGTGTAGTAACGAACCAAATCACTAATAGGCTCCGTAGTGAAGGTCAATTCCTCATCTTTAACACCGTTGTTCTTCTTCTGTTTCGGAATCAAATAGCGCTCTGCGATGCTTATCTTTTCCTCCTCTGTATATCCCGGAAGTCGAATCACTTCCATACGATCCAAAAGCGCCTCAGGAATGTTCATGCTATTAGAGGTACATACGAACATAACTTCCGAAAGATCGTAGTCGACCTCAAGATAGTGATCATTGAAACTATGGTTTTGCTCTGGATCTAACACTTCAAGCAAGGCAGATGCGGGATCACCGCGATTATCCATCCCCATCTTGTCGATTTCGTCTAACAAGAACAGAGGATTCTTAACACCAACCTTGGATAGTTTCTGCACTAATTTGCCAGGCAAGGAGCCTATATAAGTTTTTCTATGGCCTCTGATCTCTGCCTCGTCACGAACGCCACCAAGCGCCATGCGCACAAACTTCCTATTGGTCGCCCTTGCGATCGATTCTCCCAGAGAGGTCTTACCTACACCGGGTGGTCCCACCAAACAAAGTATCGGGCCTTTCAATTTCTTTACACGCTTCTGCACGGCGAGATATTCGAGAATTCGTTCCTTAACTTCCTTCAGGCCATAGTGGTCAGTCTCGAGAATTTCTTCCGCCTTAACCAAATCCATGCGAACCTTGGAACGCTTCTTCCACGGAATACTAACCATCCAATCGAGATAGGTACGCACAACAGAAGCTTCCGATGACATGGGCGACATCTGCGCCAACTTATTTAATTCCGAAACGGCCTTCTCTTTTGCTTCTTTGGACATACCAGCGTCATCGATGCGAGATTTAAGCTCCTCAGCCTCGTTCGGCACATCACCAATTTCGCCCATTTCTTTCTGGATAGCTTTCATCTGCTCATTCAGATAGTACTCGCGCTGACTTTTCTCCATCTGCTTCTTAACGCGTCCACGGATGCGCTTTTCTACTTGAAACAGATCGATTTCTGACTCGATCAACGCCATTAAGTGTTCGATTCTTGCTTGTAGGCTAACTAACTCGAGCAGGTTCTGCTTCTCCGCGAGCTGCAAAGTCATATGATTCGCGATCGTATCGACGAGGCGCCCTGGCTCATCGATGCTGGAGATAGAGGTCATTACCTCTGGCGGTATCTTCTTGCTAAGCTGCACATACTGCTCAAACTGTGAAAGCAGAGAACGAATCAGTAATTCAGACTCTTTTTCGGGAACCGCATCGGTATTGAGAACCAGAATCTCGGCACGAAAGTGATCCGCATCGAAGCTTACATTGCGTAATTGAGCTCTATCTAAACCCTCTACTAGCACCTTAACCGTGCCGTCGGGCAAACGAATCAGCTGCAGAATCGTCGCGACTGTACCGATCTGATAGAGATCATCGGCTGCCGGCTCATCGTCTGAGGCGTTCTTCTGCGCCACCAACAAGACCTGTTTGTTGCTCGCCATGGCGATTTCCAAGGCTTTGATGGATTTTGGCCTGCCGACGAATAACGGCTGAACGATTTGTGGATAAACCACTACATCGCGCAGTGGCAGTAATGGAAATTGTGTGTTGCTGGGATCTTCCGGGGGTATGCTCATCTACTACTCTATGAAATTGTGGACACGCCTAACTAAGGCGCACTAAAAGTGATTGAGTGGCTAAGAGCCTACAGTCATAGATGGTGCCAGAGCCTAAAATATCAAGGTATTGACAGAACTTAATCAGCTCTGATCATCCGCGGCAGATTTGCTCTGCTGCTCGACATTCTCGTACATCAGCAACGGTTCTGACTCGCCTTCTATAACAGCGGCATCGATAATGACCTTGCTGACCTTATCCAATGAAGGAATCTTATACATGGAATCTAATAATACGGTTTCCATGATGGAGCGCAGCCCACGAGCGCCTGTTTTACGATCTTTTGCCTTTCTCGCGATAGCTCGAAGCGCATCGTCGCGGAATTGAATCTCCACGCCTTCCATTTCGAATAACTGAGAGTATTGCTTCGTTAATGAGTTCTTAGGCTCACTAAGAATTAGCATCAACGCATCCAGGTCCAATTCATCGAGCGTGGCAATCATTGGTAAGCGACCGACGAATTCAGGGATAAGACCGTACTTCACTAAGTCTTCGGGCTCCACACCGCGCAGCGTCTCCCCGACTTTGGCCTCTTCTTCTTTGGATCTCACCTCTGCAGAAAAACCGATACCACTCTTATCGGAACGATCCCGAATGATACGATCCAATCCAGCAAAGGCACCGCCACAGATGAAAAGGATATTTGCCGTATCGACTTGCAGGAACTCTTGTTGTGGATGCTTACGACCGCCCTGAGGCGGAACGGAGGCAACTGTGCCCTCTATTAGCTTCAGCAAAGCCTGTTGCACACCCTCGCCCGAAACATCTCGAGTGATGGATGGATTGTCTGACTTGCGGGAAATCTTGTCGATTTCATCGATATAGACAATGCCTATTTGGGCCTTCTCTACATCGTAGTCGCATTTTTGTAACAGCTTCTGAATGATGTTCTCTACATCCTCACCTACGTAACCCGCCTCGGTGAGCGTAGTCGCATCGGCTATTGTAAAGGGAACATCTAGCATGCGCGCTAAGGTTTCTGCCAGCAGGGTCTTACCCGTTCCAGTAGGGCCTACCATCAAGATGTTGCTCTTGCTTAGCTCAACCTCACCATTGGATTTAGCGTAGTTCAGACGTTTGTAGTGGTTATAAACCGCTACGGCGAGCACCTTCTTCGCACTTTCCTGTCCGATGACGTATTCATCAAGCGTGTTTTTGATTTCTTCGGGAATTGGGAGCTTACGTTCGGTCGATTCGGTGTCCTTTTCCTGAATCTCTTCGCGAATGATGTCATTACACAAATCAACGCATTCATCACACACGAACACCGATGGGCCCGCAATTAGTTTGCGAACCTCATGCTGACTCTTTCCGCAGAACGAGCAATACAGCAGTTTGCCGTTATCGTCGCCTTTATTAAAGTTATCGTCTGACATCTAAACTACAACCTGAAATCTAAAACTTTAGCTAGAGCCAACTAGCGGGCTTCTAGGCATTGACCGGGAATTCTATCCAATCCAACCCCGGAACCTGAATGCGAACCTGTGAAAAGTGAAAAATTGACTTGTTCCACTGACTTCTAAAATGGCGACATCCGCATGAAAATGCAAGCCCACCGGGCCGTTTTAAACGCTTTCTATACTCTTACTATCTACTCTTCGCTGAATTACTTTATCCACCAGTCCATATTCCTGTGCTTCATCGGCGCTCATGAAGTTGTCTCGTTCCGTGTCCTTCGCAATAGCTTCTACTGTCTTCCCAGTATGTTCTGCAAGTAAAACATTAAGGCTAAGACGTAACTTAATGATTTCATTAGCTTGTATTTCAATGTCTGATGCCTGGCCTTGGGCTCCGCCACTAGGCTGGTGAATCATCATGCGCGAATGAGGCAGCGCTAAGCGTTTGCCCTTCGCGCCGCCGGCTAGCAGCATCGCACCCATGCTAGCTGCCTGCCCAATGCACATAGTGCTCACATCCGGTTTGATAAACTGCATCGTATCGTAAATCGACAGCCCGGCCGTAACCGACCCGCCAGGAGAATTGATATATAAGTGTATGTCTTTATCTGGGTTTTCAGATTCTAAGAACAACATCTGCGCGACAACCAAGTTGGCCATATGATCTTCCACCTGACCCGTCATGAATATCACCCTATCCTTTAACAATCTGGAATAAATGTCGTAGGATCGCTCACCACGGGCCGTTTGCTCGACAACCATAGGCACGAGAGCCGCTGTGGGTTGAATAATATTTGACATGTATCCCTGTCCTTTTAAGTACTCACTAAATAGGTCCGGCCAATAATGCCAGCTAAGTAAATAGCGGTGAAATTACGTTTTTGGAAACAGCCTGTTAGGCATCCGGTTCTGCGTCTTTATCTGGCCCTTCGTCTGCCGCCTTCGGTTCCGGCTGAATTACTTCCTGATAGCCCAGCAGCTTATCGCTCACAGCAGATTGATCGATAACATAGTCAAATACCTGATCCTCAAGGACGCTAGACTCAATCGTGGCCAATTGCTCTTGATTGCCGTAATACCAATTGATAACTTCATCTGGCGACTCATAGGTTGACGCGAGTTCTTCTATAGACTCTCGTACCTTCGTTGGATCTGCTTTCAATTCCTGCTGCTGAATCACTTCGCCTAGCACTAGGCCTAACAGCACACGTCTAGCGGCCTGCTCTTTAAACAAATCGTCTGGCAGCATATTTGGGTCGATGTTTTGTCCACCGCCAAACTGTTGCATCGCCTGCTGCCTTAGCTGCTCGATCTCACCGCCGACCAATGCGTCGGGAATCTCGGCGTCGAC
Organism: Gammaproteobacteria bacterium; assembly: GCA_028825335.1. GTDB lineage: Bacteria > Pseudomonadota > Gammaproteobacteria > Pseudomonadales > Pseudohongiellaceae > UBA9145. Next base: position 27,070 of record JAPKAI010000010.1, read on the forward strand.
CGCTTCTAAGAGGCTGTCCATGATCTTGTTCTTAAGCTTATTACGGCTCGCCGCCTTCAACTCACGACGCATATTATTTGTCACTTCTTCGCGAAAGGCGTCATTTCCGCCCTCTTCGATGCCGAAGCTCTTATAGAATTCTTCATCTATGACCGGCATGACCTGCTCACTGACAGAATTCAGTGTAATCTCAAAAGCGACCTCTGCTCCAGCCAACTCCTTATTGTGGTATTCCTCCGGAAAGCTTAAATCCAGAGTAAATGCGTCGCCTGCGGACTTTCCTTCTATTCCAGATTCGAACCCCGGAATCATACGCTCAGAACCAAGAACCAAGTTAGTTCCCTGCGCGCTGCCACCCTCAAAGTCTTCACCATCACGACGACCAACATAGTCAATATTGGCCATATCTTCCGCAGCTGCGGCTCTGTCGCATACTTCCCAGCTTTGTTTCTGTTTGCGCAGAGTTTCTATCATCTCATCGATATCAGCCTCTGAGATTTCTGCTCTCAAACGCTCCGCCTTGATCGTCGAAAAATCCGGCAAAGTAATCTCTGGGTAAACCTGAAATGTCGCTACAAATTCTAAATCTTGACCCTCGTTTAGGTTTTTTGGGTCAATATTGGGCTGACCGGCCGGTTTCAAGCTTTCCTGATCGATAGCCTCGTAATAGGACTGGCTCATCATTTCGCCAACTACTTCCTGACGCACGCCAGCTCCAAACTTACTTTTGATGACCTTGTAGGGAACCTTGCCTTTTCGAAAGCCATTGAGCTTTACGTTTCTAGCGGCCTCCTGTAAACGCGTGTTAATCGCACTTTCGACTTTCTCGCTAGGAACAGCGACGGTCATTTTCCTTTCTAAACCTTGTGTAGTTTCAACGGAAACCTGCATGTATAAACCTCATCATTTCCAAGCGAAAAACTTGGAATTTTTAATACCAAACAGTATCGAGATATTTTACTGAATTAATCTGGATAGTGGTTAGCGATAGCTGGATAGCCTGAATGGGCAAGCTATTGATTTTAAGACTTTTCAAGAAGCCTCGTGAGCTATCGCCAGCTCGCAAAGTGCGGGATTTTCCCACATCGAAATCTCAGATTCAATGAGAGAATATGGGCCCGAGGCTGGTAAAATCAACGTGCAATTTCATAAATCGATGAAGTCGTGCGATATTCTCGCTCTTCAACTACCAATTGGTTCAACCAATGATAAGCAAGTCTGAAATAGGCGGCGTGATTTTAGCTGGCGGCAAGGCCTCACGCATGGCCTTTCGCGACAAGGCTCTGGAGCCACTACATACAAAGCCATTACTTGAATACGTAATAGGTAATGCCGCACCTCAAGTCGAGCATTTGATATTAAGCGTCAATCACAATATCGAGCGCTATCAAGCATTTGAGTTACCCATTGTAAGTGATCGCAATGCAAGCTATGGCGGTCCATTGCTGGGCATTTTGAGCGCGATGCATTGGTTTCAGGATGCCAAAACTGGCAAAGGGGTTCGCTACCTCGCTTGTTTCCCTGGCGACGTTCCTGAATTTCCCGAAGATGTGGTAAGCCAATTGAAGCTGGAATTAGACAAAAAATCCGCCGCAGTTACCTATATCTGTCATAGAGATCAGATCCAACCCCTCTTCTCTCTTTGGCGTCTTAATCTAATCAAACAAATAGAAGAAGCCGTCGCTGGCGGTTTATTTGGGCCTAAATTACTATTTAACTCTCTCAAAGCTGTAGCGGTGAATTGTGACGACAACTCCCCCGGCGCTTTCTGCAATATCAATAGCGCAGAAGATTTGAATGCAGCAGCGCGGCTCATTAGCCGTAAATAGCCTACTTAGCTGTCTAAAATTTGTTCAATGAAAATAATTTCACAGTTTAGAAGAGCGCTGTATCTCATTGTTTATTCTTGATAAAGCGGAAACGCTGATTTCTCAAAGAGCCTCATAGCCTATTGCTTTAAAAGACTTTATTGAATAATTTTCGATGCAGAGGCTGGGAGCTATATAGCTGCAAATGGCATATTAATTGCGCCCTAGTAAATATTCGTAAGAGTTATTATCGTGAGCTTACTCGTTAGCTTGGGGTTGCCCGCCGGCATCCATATCGGGGCCGATTCTCGAATCGGCTGCAACCCCGAGCTAGTGGAGACCAAGTCAAATTGCTCTTTTCATCTGCCCCGTGAGATGGGTATACTCGTTTAAGATCGCTAGTTAATGATTAGAAGAGAAACCTCTCGCATGATGTCTGACAATCGACACAAAGACAATTCCCATCAGCCCGCTCCTGATCGCTACGAAAGGGTATTTAGCGAGCAAGATCTTTGGTATTTCACAACCCGCGAGGGTGATGAAGTAGGCCCATTTCGATACCGTAGTGAAGCGCAAAGTAATCTCGACAACTTCATGGAAAAACTTCAAGCTCAACTGAAGTAACTCTTACTCAAACACGCCTGACCCCCTCTCAAACCAGCTCGTAACCTGTCGCATATCCAGCCACCGTGCGTTACACTAGCCCTAGCATGATTGCATGGCAATAACTCCAATGAATTCATCCACTAATACGCAGCGAACCATAACTATCGATTATGGTCCCGGCTATGCCAAGAGCGAAGTCTGGAATGATTTAAAGTCGAAATTTATCATTCCTACAGAAATTGTTTATATAACAGTAGCGCAACGTGCACTTTAATGATCCTGAAGTACGAGAATTAAAGTATGGCGCCTTGCTGCATGACTTCGGCAAGGCGGGTGTTCGTGAATCAGTTATAGTTAAAGAGAAGAAACTAACAGCAGGAGGCCTCGAGAATATCCAATACAGAATTTGGCTTTCTCAGGAGAAGCTGTGCACGATAGCACTTCGTAAACAGCTCCAAATATACCGCTCAGACAATGCAGTCGAATCCGAAATGCAAATTATTAATGCCGAGGCAGAAGCTGACATCAAGTTATTAAACGAGCTCTTTGCAACCATTGTCGAAGAAAATGAACCGGGAATTCTAAAAGAATATAATAAAGAGATGCTGGACAAGATTAGTGGCTACAACTTCGAAGCACTGATTAGTATGAATTAGCAGCATCAAGCAATATGAAATTACAGTAAGTTTTTTGCAGTCGATATAGTTACTAACAATGCAAATATACAAAGACAAATTAGCCCTAGAGGCATCTCCTGCCAAGACTGCAGAAACTGCCAGTTATGGAGCAACATTTGCTGTGCTGGCCTGGCTGCTACTAAGCAACTATTCTGAATTCGGCTATGCAGAGCAACCTATTGTAATCGCTTCAGCAGCTTCATTAGCACCGGTAGCGTCTATTATCAATAAGGCTGCAGCCTACGGTGAAGTGGAAACACTAAATGAAACGTCATTCTCAGCGGCAATTCTGCATCAGCAAGAAGCAGAAAGCAGAAAGCACATCACAGCGCCGCCGTTATGGCACGCTGATCTCGCCCCTTATCAACAACATGAAAGCCAGATTCATCGGAGGGCGTTCTCTACTGCCGACTGGAATGTCCACACGAGCGATGCAGACCAGCAGATTGCTGGATTCATTGAAGAGCTCGCGCTGCCCCTTCCATTAATTGATACTGTCTACCTATTCGACGCTAAAGGTACTACCGAGGTGGCCAGCAATGGCGACCTAGCAAACATTACCTCAGGTGAAACGGGGCTTGTACGAGGAATCACAGTGAAGGGCGCAGAAGCGGATCGCCTGACGAATCGATCAGGCAATATTCACAGACCACAAATCCCCCGGCCCTACAGAGCCCAAGAAATTCAGCGTTCTTTCGTACTTCCCCCGAGAATTCAAGCCCTTAGGCACTAGCTGTCGCTTCAAGATCCTTACCAGCTATAGTTGATCTGGCCTAATACCGCTGCAGTCGCACTCGCTTGAGTGAACCCGAAGGCCGTAAGACCTGTAAACGACCAACTGTCCGATATCTGGAAGCTAAAATAAGGTACAAGCTCATGGATTTCGGGTGAGAAAGTCGATGCAGGCTCTCTGTACTCGTAGAAAATACCCACGTTCCAGCGCAGGGCGAAAGGCCTTGCGATCCCCAGCTGCGCATATGCCGAATCTATTAAGCCAGCATAAAAATCTGTTTTTCCACGAAACGTGTAGCCAAGTGTGCCAAAAAGAACAGAATTTCCATAATTCTGCGATATATCTACCTGTGTACTGTAGTCCGCCTCACCGGTGCCCAAGCCCCTATTTCTATCTGCAGTAGGGATTTTTATATTCAATCGAAAATCGATGAATGGGCTGGTTTCGGAGAATGGGTCCATCTGGTAAGTGAGAGCAAGCGTTGAATCGCCAATGCCGCTATTGCGCTCAAGCTGGTTGCCTGACACAGCACGGTTCACTCCACCAATATTGACGAGCACGTTGCCTACACCCTCGACTTGAAGATGGGGCACGGTGAGTTGCGCCCCCCACTTGCCCTTATTAGCGGAATAACTAACAGGGAAGTAATAAATATCTGTATCTCTGTCTCCACCATAATCTCCACTACTAAAGTAAGATGCGAGGCTAACTGTTTGTTTTATATTGCTATTGCTTTGAGCGATTATTGGCCCACACAAGGCAAGAAAACTCAGGGGCAAAACGCGAAACAGAGAGTGAGGAAAAACTAGAATAACCCTAAGAAATTTCATCAGTACCTATAGTGTGTCGATATTCAGAAAATCAGATCGGATTTTATTCATTTATTAAGCAAAGAGATAGCCAAGCGCCCCTTCCACACGAGGTTGCCGTTGCCAGCTCACAGACTTGGGAAATCGACTTTGCCGGTTCCATCAACAATGGCTTGGTAGACCTCAACTCTCTCGGCGGCACACTTTCCGATCTAGGTGGCCTTATTAGTAGCTCCATCGAGGCAAATCTTGGCGGTGTATTTACCGGAATAGGTGCGGACGCATTTGTGGGCGGCTTCGATCTAATTAACGAGATGAATCAGTTCAATCAGGTTGACGGGATTTATATAATAGAGCGTTAGGATAAGTAAACGTAGAATAAAAAAAAGAGGGGCTCTAAACCTCCCTTTTTTATTGCCAGAAAATTAATTACGGCAAAGCAAAAAAATAACACACGAGCAGTTACTCGCCCTATTTGGCCTCTTTTTCTTATGATTCGTCTTCTTTGAAACTCATAGGCCTAGCTATACATCACTCTGTCTTTGAGGCCACCATACTTACCAATAGATGCAGGGTGACGGTTGACGCTGCAGGTATCACTGCCGAGGTCCTGCTTCTACTGCTGTTGTATCTTCGCAACTTTTTCTGGATCGCTCACTACCCTATTACCTCGGCGTTTCTATCGTGATTATTACAACAGAATTCGTTTGAAGGCTTACCGACTTACCCACCTGCCTACGAAATCCAGAGCACTAGCACCGACAGCAAAGATAGCGGACTGTATTCGCAATAATGGGTTATTCAAACCCGATATCAGCCGATGAATAGGTAGAGATTAATGAAGATTAAAAGCAGTAGAGAGCGAAAAGAATGACTAAGGTTTATCAATCCGACAAACTTGGCAATGTCTGCTACGACATCCGCGGCCCCGTATTAGAGGAAGCCAAGAAACTAGAAGAGGAAGGTCACCAGATATTGAAACTAAATATCGGCAACCCTGCTGCCTTTGGCTTCAATGCGCCCGACGAAATTCTACATGATGTGATACATAATCTATCCGCCGCCCAAGGCTATTGCGATTCAAAGGGACTGTTCTCTGCCCGTAAGGCGATCATGCAGGAATGCCAGCGCTTGGATGTACGCAACATAGAAATCGACGATATCTATCTGGGGAACGGCGTGAGCGAGCTTATTACCATGGCGATGCAGGCACTTTTAAATAACGGCGACGAGGTGCTCGTTCCTGCGCCCGACTACCCCCTATGGACAGCCGCCGTAAGCCTAAGCGGGGGTGCTGCTGTTCACTATGTGTGCGACGAACAAGCCGATTGGTTTCCGGATATCGCCGACATTGAATCTAAAATAAATAGCAACACACGCGCACTAGTCATTATTAATCCCAACAATCCCACCGGCGCTGTTTATAGCAAGGACATTTTACTGCAGCTGATCGAGATATGTCGCAAGCATGAGCTCATACTTTTTGCAGACGAGATTTACAGCAAGATAATCTATGACGATGCCGTACACACTCCAGTGGCTTCGCTGTGTGATGATGTCTTCATCGTCAGCTTCAACGGCCTCTCCAAATCCTACCGCCTCGCTGGCTTTCGCTCGGGCTGGATGATCCTTAGTGGCCCCAAAGAGCATGCGAGTAGCTATATAGAAGGCCTGGAAATCCTGACCAATATGCGGCTGTGCGCGAATGTTCCTGCACAATTTGCTGTGCAAACGGCTCTAGGGGGTTATCAGAGTATCAATGATCTCATCTTGCCCGGGGGTCGCTTGAAACAGCAGCGCGATATCGCATGGGGATTACTTACACAGATTCCAGGCGTAAGCTGTGTAAAACCGCGCGGTGCGATTTACATGTTCCCCAAACTCGACCCCTCAATCTATAAGATTGACGATGACGTCGCATTGATAATGGACATACTTGAACAGGAACAAATCCTATTAGTACAAGGTAGCGCCTTCAACATCGAAGACACGCAGCACCTGCGCCTGGTTTTCCTTCCCCGAGTAGATGAACTGGGACCCGCTGTGGCAGGCATCGCAAGAGTGCTTGAGAAATACCGCCAGTAATTATTCGAAGCGAAAGCCTAGAACGATAAGTAGCTGTTGCTGATCCCGAGAATAGATATCCCTTCTAAGCGGTCTATTTATAAACTCTCTCCTGGTCAAAAGCTTCTGCCTAAACGTATCGAACGCTGCAGCTCCCGCACCGTCTCTCAAGGCCCGCTTAAACTGTTCACTCAACTCGTCTAACCGAAGCGCTGTTAACAAGGTGCTCCACTGCGTCAATTTTCCCGGCGCACCTTCTACAACGACAACATCAGAATTCCCCTCATCAACCTCTACCTCCATGCCAGCGCCAAGTCTGAAATAGCCTTCGAAAGCCTGAGCTAGAATCTTCGTCGCGTTGGATTTTGCTTGTGCACTATAACCCGCAATATGAGGTGTTGCGATATCAACAGACTGAGCTAGAGACGAGTCGATAGCTGGCTCATTCGCCCAGACATCGAATACAGTCATGATATCTTCACGCTTCAAAAGTAGCCGCTTTAGAGCTACTTCATCCACTACGCCTCCGCGACATGCGTTGATCAGAATCGCATTTTTTGTTAGTGCAGTCAGTTCTGCAGCGCCTATCAGATTTCGTGTTGGATGCACGGCAGCACTCGTAAGAGGCACATGCAGAGAAACGACATCACATTCGAGTACTGCCTCCAACGAATAGTACTTACGATTGCCTTGAGCTGTTACAGCCAGAAAGGGATCATAGCATCGAACTTCAACCCCTAATACTTCGAGCTTAGTTGAGAACAAACCGCCGACCGCACCAGCGCCAATAATACCTACCCTACTGCCAGCAAGTGAGAAACCTCTATGCAATGCAGCGAAGGCTAGGGCTGTAAAACAGTAATCAACTACCGCGTTCGCATTGCTGCCCTTCGCATCTACGAAATGTATGCCTGCATCGCGCAGATAAGCCGTATCGACATGGTCGATACCGCTTGTGGCGGTGCCAACAAAACGAATTTTCGTACCTCCTATCAGAGACTCATCAATAGATGTAATAGAGCGAACAAGAAGCGCATCGGCATCGACAAGATCCGCCTGACACACGCTACGGCCGTCAAAGAAATGAAGTTCGCCATGGCGACTAAAACTAGCCTGAACAGCCAGAATATTCTTATCTGCAAAAATCTTCATATTAATATCACAGGAACAAGGCTATTGGTTTGAGAAGCGCTCGGCAACACCAATAAGATGCGCGCTGTCGTTTTTTGTAAACTTATAGTTCGAAAGAAATTTTTTGAATGAAGAAAAATCGATATCAGCCACGTCTAAAGAACTAGGTACCGCATGTGCGAATCCCTCATGTAGATCACTGGCATTGCAGATAATAGTAGCTAGCTCGCGACTTAATCTTGCCTGGCCCTGATGCGCCTCTAGCTTCGACGCCAAACCGGCTGCTCCGCGCAGAGAGAGACCTGCTACCGCATCAAGATTTTCATAAATACCATCCATGCTTGCAAAGTTTCGTAGTAGCTCCTTGGCTTTGACTGGCCCCACCCCAGGAACCCCTGTGATGCAATCAACCGCGTCGCCTACGAGGCCTAGATAGTCGGCAAATTGCTCCGGATTTACTCCGAATTCTTCCTTTATGTCAGCCCTGTAACGCCTTCGATTGCCGCTGTAGTCCCACATATAGTCTTTATCTGCTTTCAGCAACTGAGAAAGGTCTTTGTCCCGAGTCACAATACACAATGCCGGATCTCCCGGCAGCAACTCCGACATTCTGACAGAGAGCGTACCGATGATATCATCGGCCTCGTACTTCTTGCTTGCATACGATGCCATGCCAAGAATGGAGCAAATTTCGCGACAACCTTTTAATTGCATTGCGAGGTTTTCGTCCGGCAACTCCCTGTTGGATTTATAGTTCGGACAGAGGTCGTGTCGAAAACCGCTAAAAAGGCTCTCATCTAGCGCCACAGCAATTCGATCCGGTTTTACGCGCCTTAGAAACTGCAATAAGAATTGGGTAAAACCGTACACGGCACTTAGGTCGTTGCCATCGACATCGACGCATTCCACATGGGGAGAAAAATGCGATTGGAATATGTAGATTGAACCATCTACTAGGTAATACGTACCATTCTGTTCAGTCATAGCAGGCACACTCTAATCATGGCCATGATGTATACAAACATCACTATGATTCGACCTTACGAATTAGATACGCGAAACTACCGCCTTCTTCGGTCGATCCCAGCAGTTCATGCCCGAGAAAATGACAAAACTTAGGCACATCGCGACTAGTCGAAGGGTCAGTAGCAACTAGCTTCAATATCTGCCCTGCGCCAATATCACGGATTTGATTATGCAGAAGCATCACCGGCTCTGGACAGAACAATCCAGAGGCATCTAATTCCAAGGCGACGTCCAGTCCTTGCTCTTCTATATCGGATTGATCTTTTGAATTGGACATAACTTCTCTTCGCTATTTTAGCTATTAGCGCTGCGCAACTACTTGTAAATCACAACTCAGACTTTCCGGATCAAACGTAACCACTATCTCTCCGCACTGTAGTTGATTCATTACCTGTTGCACCTTCTTCTCAAGGCTAATTTCATGAACTCCATAGTCGGTTCCTTCACGGCTTATAAACTCTTCAATAATCGCCGTTAGTGTTTCAACTGCAAGTTCTTCAAAAGGAATATTCATAGCTCAACGTTTACAGGTTGTTGCTTTTCGATGTCAGTAAATATTCCATAGCTAGTCACTAAACGAGCTCAACAACATTGAGCTCGTTTGAGTCTGGGAAAAATGTTTGCAGCTCGGCGAAGGGAAAGTTTTTAGTATCGGCTAACTGCGACAACGAAACATTAGCGATACTGGTAAATATGGTCTCGATGCGCCCCGGATGACTCTTATCCCACTGTTGCAACATTTCCTTTATTGCCTGTCGCTGCATATTGTCCTGCGTACCGCAGAGATTGCAGGGGATGATCGGAAAATTACTAAGCTCGGCGTAACGAGAGATTTCCTTCTCTTTGCAGTAAGCGAGAGGACGAATAACGATGTTTCTCTTATCATCGCTCAGTAGCTTCGGTGGCATCGCCTTTAACTTGCCACCATAAAACATATTGAGAAATAGCGTTTCCACAATATCGTCCCGGTGGTGGCCTAACGCTATCTTAGTAGCGCCTATTGATTGCGCATGGTTGTAGAGAATCCCTCGGCGCAGGCGCGAGCAAAGACCGCAGTAGGTCTTACCCTCTTCCACCTTGTCGGTAACGATGGAGTAAGTGTCTTTCTCGATAATTGTATAACCCACGCCAAGATCATCGAGATAGGCTGGGAGAACATGTTCTGGAAAGTCCGGCTGCTTCTGATCGAGATTTACTGCATGTAGCTTGAACTCAATAGGCGCATGTTTCTGCAGACTAAGCAGGATGTCCAACATCGCATAGGAATCTTTCCCCCCTGAAAGACAGACCATTACCAAGTCGCCCTCTTCAATCATATTGTAATCAGCGATTGCACGCCCAACATCTCGGCGCAGATTCTTGCGCGAACGGTTTAGTAACGAATTCTTTCCGCTGCCGGTAACTATTGACGCCGGCTTACTATTGGCAGAAGGAGCTATACTACTTAAGGATGATTCGTTACGCATAGGATCTAAACTCTCTCAAGCACCGTAGATATGCCCTGACCCAAACCAATACACATAGTCGCCAGGCCCAGTGTAGAGTCATTGTCTTCCATATTGTTTAACAAGGTAGTGGTGATGCGTGTACCCGAGCATCCCAACGGATGACCTAGAGCGATAGCCCCGCCCTTCAAGTTTACCTTTGACTCAAATACGTCTGCCAGTTTCAAGTCTTTGATAACCGGTAACGATTGCGCGGCAAACGCCTCATTGAGTTCAACACAGTCGATATCTTCTATAGAAAGCCCTGCCTTCTTAAGTGCCTTCTGCGTAGCAGGAACTGGGCCATAGCCCATTATCGAGGGGTCTACGCCCGCATAGGCCATAGATCGCACCTTCGCTCGAATATTCAGGTTTAGCGACTGAGCCTTCTCGGCACTCATCATCAACATGGCAGACGCGCCATCTGATATCTGCGAAGAAGTACCCGCGGTTACCGTGCCATTAGCAGGATCGAAGATCGGGCGTAACTCCGCCAAGCCTTCCACCGTAGTGTCTGGCCGAATGGTTTCATCATGTTCTAGCAAAATCTTTATTCCTCGCGCATCATGCCCTTCGATCGCTACGATCTCGTTGGCAAAACCACCTCCTATGCGCGCCTTCTGGGCTAACGCATGAGATCGAACAGCAAACTCATCCTGCTGTTCGCGGCTAATGCCATGCATCTTTGATAGCACCTCCGCGGTTACTCCCATCATCCATGATGCCTTCGCGATATGCTTTGATGCTTTGGGGTTCAGGTCTATGCCATGCACCATTCCAACGTGGCCCATGTGCTCCACACCACCAACGATGAACTGATCACCGTTATTACTCTGAATAGCCATTGCGGCTGTATGCAGCGCCGACATGGAAGAACCGCAGAGTCGATTTACTGTCTGAGCACAAGTAGAGTGTGGCAAGACGGACATTAATGCCGCATTTCTCGCTATATTCCAGCCTTGCTCTAGAGTCTGATTAACACAACCCCAGATCACATCCTCAACTTCTTCCGGTGACACACCCACATTTCTCTCGAAAAGCGCATTGATTAGTCGTGCTGACAACTCTTCCGCACGCACATTACGATAAGCGCCGCCCTTGGATCTAGCCATTGGTGTTCGTATTCCATCTACAATAACGGCGTCTCTGGCATTTAACTTCATGTTCTCTCCTAACAACTTGTATAAGGCATGCCTAGATATTACTTAGCTGATGCCAAAGTTCTGGTGGTTACTTGTAAAATTTCTCGCTTGCTGAAGCCATATCACGCAGCTTCTGTGTTGGATGATAGAGCTCACCCAGATCTGCGTACTTATCTGCCATAGCGCAAAAATCAGTCAGACCTAGACTATCCACATAGCGCAGCGCTCCTCCGCGAAATGGTGGAAAACCAATGCCTAGCACCAAGCCCATATCCGCTTCGATCGCCGTGCTAACGATTTCATCTTCCAAGCAACGTATTGTCTCCATACACAAGGCGACCATCATTCTCTGCACGATTTCCTCATCTTCAAATTCTTTACTTGCAGATGCCATCGAAGCCACTAGCTTCTCAGTTTCTGGATTCGGAAGCTTCTTTGGCTTACCTCTTTTGTCGTTCTCATAGAGATAGAAACCACTGCCCGATTTCTGCCCAAGATTTTTCTGTTCAAAGAGCTTGTCTATTACTGTATCAATATCCAACTTCATGCGGTCGAACCCAGCCGCCATAACAGCCTGGGCATGAACCGCCGTATCCAGACCAATAACATCCAACAAATAGGCAGGGCCCATCGGCCAACCGAATCGCTCCATAGCCTTATCGATTTGCTTGTAATTAGCACCATCGTTTATCAGTCGCGAAAAAGCACCGAAGTACGGGAATAGAATTCGATTAACCAAAAAGCCCGGGCAGTTGTTGACCACGATGGGCACTTTCCCCATCTTCTTCGCATAAGCTACTGTAGTCGCTATCGTCTCATCACTGCTCTTCGTCCCGCGAATAACTTCCACCAGAGGCATTACTGGCACTGGATTGAAGAAATGCATACCACAGAAATTTTCGGGACGCTTTAATACACTCGCCAGGTCATCTACCGAAATTGTGGAGGTGTTGGTCGCGATGATCGCGCCCTCTCGAACTAATGATTCGAGTTCCGCTAGTACAGACTGTTTAATCTTAGGATTTTCGACTACGGCCTCAACGACGATATCGGCCTCGACGATGCTGTCATAGCTCAACGTTGGCTCGATGCTGGAGAGAATGCTGAACATCTTGTGGCCATCTATGCGCCCCTTCACTACCTGCTTATCCAGCTGCTTTCGCGCTTCCGCCATGCCTAGATCCATACCCTCTTGGGCTATGTCCTTCATGATAATAGGCGTGCCCTTCAAAGCAGACTGATAGGCGATTCCACCGCCCATAATGCCTGCGCCCAGCACAGCCGCCTTCGAGATTGATTTCGCGCAAGCTTGCTGCTTCTTCGCTAGGCCGCCGAGAAACTGATCGTTAAGGAACATCTGTACAAGGTTAGCCGCAACTTCAGTTGCGGCCAGCTTAATAAAACCCTGGTGCTCTACTTCCAATGCGCCAGCACGATTCATCACCGCAGCTTCCTGCATCACCATTACCGCAGTAATGGGAGCCGGATAATTTGGTCCTGCCGCAGCGGCAACCATACCCTTGGCAGTCTCAAATGCGACATTCATTTCTATGGGCGTGAGTGTGAGCGGCGAAGTCTTTTGTACGCGAATTTTTTGATGATCTAGTTTTCCATCAATGCATTGCTGAATAATTTTCTCGGCCGCCTCAATGAGGATGGCCCCATCCACAATTGCATCAAGCGCGCCTTCGGAGAAGGCCTGTTTCGCCTTAATGTGCGACCCACTACTAATCCATTGGTTGGCATTATCTGCTCCGATCATCCGCGGCAATCTTACGGTACCGCCAAAACCAGGCAAGATGCCTAGCTTAACCTCAGGGAAGCCTACAAGAGCAAATTCTGTGGCGACACGGTAGTCCGTTGATAATGCCAATTCGAAACCTCCACCTAGCGCGATGCCATTAATGGCTGCAACTGTGGGAAATGGCAGATCTTCTAGATCAGAGAATATCTTATTTACTTCGACGAGCCATGAATGCACCTTCTGCTCGCCCTCGGCAAATTTTGAGGTGAATTCAGTGATATCGGCGCCAACTATAAAAGTTTTCTTAGCACTTGATAGCACCAGACCCGGCACATCGACTTTTTGCAGAACGGCTATCGCTTGCTGCAAATCACGCAGAGTTTCTTGATCGAATTTGTTTACAGATGAACCTTCCAGGTCGAACACCAGGTTGGCAATGCCAGAAGGCAATACATCGACGCTTAGCGCCTTGCCTGAGTAGATCATAATTAGCTCCAAGTTAGGGTGAACCACGCGGTGGCTCAGAACCGAGCATTATAGCCCTGCTGGGCCTATATAAGAAGTCATCGACTTTACGGCCAGATCAGGAGGAATTGAGTTATTATCGCACTATGATCAAACAGTTAGAGCCATTCCAAAGAGCAAAGAAAATCCTGAGCGTATCCGCTTACTTGCTAAGTATCAGCGCTATGTTGTTGGCGAACAGCCCCTCGATGGCGGCGCAGAGCGCTGTCATCTTGCTCTACCACCACGTAGCGGAGGACACCCCTCCCTCGACGTCTATTTCCCCTGCTGATTTTGATTCGCACCTACGTTATTTGAGAGACAACGATTTCAACGTTATAGCACTGGATCGAATGATAGACAGCCTGCGCTCCGGTCAATCGCTGCCCGAGAAATCGGTAGTGATAACCTTCGACGACGGATACAGCTCCATCTTTGATGAAGCATTCCCCATGCTTCAAACCTATGGCTATCCTTTTACACTATTCCTAAGCACCGAACCTATCGACGATGGCTTGAGCAACTACATAACGTGGGATCAGGTCAGACAGATGAGCGCTGCCGATGTGATCATCGCTAATCACATGGTCGATCACCCCTATATGCTTAAGATGGGAGACGATGAATCTCATAGTCAGTGGCTCGCGAGGCTAAGCGAGAATCTATTGAAGGCCGAGCAAAGAATTGAAGCACAGACCGGGCAATCTCACCGCTATCTTGCCTACCCCTATGGCGAGTACGACTCTGCTATAAAGTCACTCTTGGAGGAGCTCAATTTTGTCGGACTAGCGCAAAATTCTGGCGCCGTGGGTCCTGAATCAGACTTTCTCGCCCTACCTCGATTTCCGCTTGCTAGCATCTACGCGAATTTGGATACGGCGAGCACGAAGTTCTCTACCCTGCCGTTTTCGGTAACCCAAGTGCGACCCGATTCTCCTGTAACGTCAAATAGGAGTCCGTCGGCTGTACTTAAATTCGAGAATGGGAACTACAATTTCAACCAGATTGGCTGTTTCGCGAATAGCCAACCGATACCGATGACTTGGATAGATAGGGAGCAAGGTGTGTTGGAATTGAATCCCGAAAAGAGCTACCCAGGAAGACGCTGGCGGTATATCTGCACCGCTCCGGATCCTGACTCGAATCGTTTCTACTGGCATTCAGTGCAGTGGATTAATTTGGATTAGCACAATCCCCACGAGCAAACTACTTTTCAACCCAGCGACGATCTCTTCGTCTAAGGTTATTTTGATAAATGAGCGTCTGAACTTCGTCAATATAGCTCGCCCCTCGTTGAGAGTAATGCTTCAAGCGTTCAACAAGTCCAATCGAGTTCAAGCCCAGACCTAGGCGCCTGAGGCGTGCGCGCTCCTCGCGAAAGTCAGCATATAGATTATGGCTATTGATATTCAGGAAATAACCTTCAATTGCAGCCTCTATCGAGGTAAAGCTCTTCACCTCGTGAGTAGCACCCTCAATTCTTCTACTGGGAATGATGCCGCAACCCTCCACGAAGCACCATTGTCCGAAAATATTGTTGCCCTCCAGTGCGAACCTGGAAGTACCCCACGCCGATTCATTGGCAGCCTGCGCTAGTACTAGAGACGCTGGAATAACATCTACGCTCAATAGCAGTTCTTTTACTAGCGCCTGATCGTTCTTCGTCTCAGCTTCTACTCCATAGGTAACTGCGAGCTCTATCACCCATTCTCTTTCGTACCCACTCAGAGGGACCCCGTCACCTACAATCTCAGCATAACTGAGTAGTCGCCGTCGCAGATCACTAACGAGGCTGTTTTCATAACGCACGTAGTCTTGCAGGAAATCGAAAAATCGCTGCTTCTTCTCATCGATATCTGAGATCGAGGCGAAGTCGGGGAATACGACAATCGGTTCAGGTGTAGCCGAAAAATCGGCAACAGGATCTTGAGTTGGGGCGAACTTCGTTACGGCGAACGCTAATGCCACTAGAGCGAGCGCGACAAGGCACGCAAAGGCAAGCTCGAGCTTACGTTCCTGCCCTACAATTTCACTCTCTAAAGGCACCAAAACTCCATAGTCATTATTTCTGCAGGAACATCTTTTTACTGGCCAATTATTGGCTCAGCAAAAAATACTTGAAATGGCATGAATAATTAAATATTTTCACCGAATTTGCAGTTCAGAACAACAATTTCCGATGTTAGCTTCTAGCTCGCTCTCTACCAAGCCTGAGCTATCTATTACAATTCACTGAAATCACAGAAGATTCTGCTGTTCACTACTAAAATCCTTGGCCACCGTGCAGAACTGAAAGAACTAGCGTTACAACAAGGGACTTGGTTCTAAACTAGCTCGTCTTATTTGCTTCCTCCCCTGCAGTCCGGAGACGTTGGCGAAGAACCCTGGCGTTGCTCCCATTCCTGCTCTGTATATAGATGCATGGCTAAGGCGTGCACCCCGCCTGCCAGTTCGAGGTGTAGTAGTTTGTAGACAGCCTGATGTCTGCGCACCAAACTCAAGTCTGTGAATGTGGCAGAAACAGCGGTGATATTAAAGTGAGACTCAGTCGCTGGGCCACCATGCATATGACTCTCGTTCGCCACCTCTAGCATCGATGGCTGCAATGCCGCCGACAACTTTGCTTGAATCGTATCCTGTACCGACATTGCTAACATCAACTCCCTAAATAGCCATTACGGCCAATTCTATTTCCATTCAGTATAACGTAATTACAGTCGATAAAATGAAGTGGTCATGTCCACCTAGCCTCGTTACACTGTCGCCCTCATGGAGCCCAAAAATGGCCATTTCTTGGTACCCCGGACATATGCACAAAGCCAGCAAAGAGCTGGTGAAGATCATGCACCAGACAGACGCGGTGATCGAAGTCCTAGATGCACGCATACCCGAATCAAGCTGCAACCCCCTGCTCGCGAATATCCGTGAAGGGCGACCCTGCATCCGCATCCTGAACAAATCAGACCTCGCCGATGACAAAGTCACTAATGCCTGGGCCGCACACTTCTCCAAAATCGATAATAGCGCCTGCCTGATCAACGGTAAGGGAGCGCAGATCAGTCGAGCAGACATCGTAAAAACCGCAAAAAAACTCATCAAGAATACCGACGAGACGTTGTTAATTCAGGGGCAGATCGTTATCGACGGTATTCCCAATGTTGGTAAATCAAGCCTCCTAAATCAGTTGGCTGAGCGTAAGGTGGCAAACACCGGCAATGAACCCGCTGTTACCAAAGGTCAGCAGCGCGTCAAACTGCAACAAGGTTGGTACCTAATCGATACCCCCGGCATGCTCTGGCCGAAGCTGGAAGACCAAGAGAGCGCCTATAGATTAGCTATTACAGGCACAATTCGAAGTACAGCAGTAGAAGTCGCTGACATTGCCTGGTTCCTCGCCGAGCTATTACTGCGAGACTACCCCCAGCGCCTAGTCGAAAGATACGCTTTATCTGGCTCCACCACTGAGCCCGAGGCCTTCTTCGATGCCCTCGCAAAACAGCGAGGGTCCATAGGTCGCGGCGGGCGAGCCGACCTGAACAAAACGGCAGAAATAT
This sequence comes from Gammaproteobacteria bacterium, assembly GCA_028825335.1. GTDB lineage: Bacteria > Pseudomonadota > Gammaproteobacteria > Pseudomonadales > Pseudohongiellaceae > UBA9145. Next base: position 44,352 of record JAPKAI010000010.1, read on the forward strand.
TACTAAACGAATTTCGCTCAGGTAAACTAGGCACATTCAGCTTGGAAACACCTCCCTCGTAACGCCGCCAGTGTCAGCACGTTTAGCGATGAATCCAACAAACAATACAAATTACAGAAGGCAACCCTAAGCATGGCCGTAGTAAGTAGTCCAGATACCGAACATAGCAATCCTATTGCGCCCCCGAAGTTACACCCAGCATTCGAATGGCAGCGCAGCGAAGAAATTAGCTCTCTAAATATCACCATGGAGGAATATGTCCATAGAGTGACGGGGGCGAAGCACTTCCATCTGAGCAATAAAAACACCGAAAATGTATTTCTCGTTGCGTTTAGAACAGTTCCTATGGATTCCTCAGGCGTCGCGCACATTCTGGAACATACGGCCCTGTGCGGCAGCAAGAAGTTCCCTGTTAGAGATCCATTCTTCATGATGATTCGACGCTCGTTGAATACATTCATGAATGCAATGACCAGCAGCGATTGGACCGCTTACCCATTCGCCAGCAAGAACAAGAAAGACTTCAATAATCTCTTAAATGTATATCTCGATGCGACGTTCTTCTCTCGCCTACATGAACTCGATTTTGCACAGGAGGGACACCGCCTCGAATTTGCAGAACCGGAAAACCCCGATAGCGAACTACTCTTTAAGGGCGTCGTCTTCAACGAGATGAAAGGTGCCATGAGTTCCACAAATAGCGTCTTATGGCAGACCATCAGCAAATACGTATTCCCTACTACGACCTATCATTTTAATAGCGGCGGGGAGCCCGATCACATCCCTGATCTGAGCTACCAGGAGTTGTTGAGCTTTTACAAGAGCCATTACCATCCCAGCAATGCCGTTTTCATGACCTTCGGCGACATATCTGCTTTTGATCATCAGGAGAAATTCCAGGAGCAAGCGCTTTCCCATTTCGAAAAGCTGGACATCAATATCGAAGTGAAAGATGAAAAAAGATATCTGGCGCCTATATCCGTCGTAGAATCCTATGCCAGCGAGGAATCTGATAAGCCGCAAAGTCATGTAGTCCTTGCCTGGCTCTTAGGGCGAAGCACAGACCTAGGTGAACTCTTCCGAGCGGAGCTTGTTTCCAGCGTCTTGTTAGACAATAGCGCGAGCCCCCTGCTTCGAGCACTTGAGACGAGTGACATAGGCAGCTCTCCGTCACCAATGTGCGGCTTAGAAGATTCGAATAGAGAGATGAGCATGATGGCGGGCCTCGAAGGCTGCACGACTCAGTCCAGCGAAGCCGTAGAGAGCCTCATAATCAAGACTCTGGAAGACGTGGTAAAGAACGGAATCCCTTACTCGCAAGTTGAGGCCTCTCTGCATCAATTGGAGTTGCATCAACGAGAGATTTCCGGTGACAGTTACCCTTATGGACTACAGCTTATTCTTGCCGGTCTTTCCACCGCGATGCATCGCGGTGACCCTATTGAGCTTTTGAATATCGACCCTGCTCTTGCCGAACTGCGAGAACTTATCAAGGACGATCGATTCATTCCTAATCTTGTGCAGAAGCTACTGCTAGACAACCCACATCGAGTCAGGCTGACACTAAAACCTGACCCAGAGCTGGCGAAACGCAAGGTGCAAGCCGAGCTAGATCAGCTCGCTGCAATTAAGAGCACGCTAGACGATGATGAAAAACTGGCTATCATTACACAAGCCAAACTGCTCGCAGCACGACAGATGGAAGAAGATGACCCAGGCCTGCTTCCAAAAGTTGGCCTCGAAGATGTGCCGCAGTCCATCAGCGAGCCCATTCGGTTCGATACCGTTCTCAGCAGCAGCAATGCCCCAGTTACTTATTACGGCCAAGGCACTAATGGGCTCTGCTATCAGCAAGTTATAATGTCCATACCTCAAGTCGATCAAGAGCTTTTGGATGTATTGCCTCTATATACCACGTGCCTGACGGAGTTTGGCGTCGGTGACAAAGACTACGCTGATACACAGGCCTGGCAAGCCCAAGTAAGCGGCGGTATCAGCTGCTTCAGCAGTATCCGCAGCGACTTGAACGACGTGCAATCAAGCAGGGCTATCATCTCTTTCTCATCGAAATGCCTGCGTGACAATCACCTGCAAATATCCGAATTGCTGCATAGTACTATCCATGATGTGCGTTTCGATGAGGATAAGCGGCTGCAAGAACTCATCGAGCAAATTTGTGCACGCAAGGAAAATAGCATTACAGGACAGGGGCACAGCCTAGCGATGAGCCTCGCCAGCAGTCGCATGAGCCCCACCGCCCTACTCGGCCATCAATCTGGCGGCCTAGAAGGCATCAAGCTACTCAAAGCGCTGAGGGCGCAGATGGAGCAAAAGGCTTCGCGCATCGAGTTGCTGGGCAAGTTCAAGTCCCTGCATGGGAAAATCCTAGCCGCAAACAAGGAGTTTCTTGTAATTGCAGAGCCAGAGCATCGCAGCCAACTAATCTCGGACATTGATAGTGTTTGGGGAGCGTCGGTTGGCGGCACTGATGATAGCCACCTGGCATTGCCTCCACTGCGAGAGAGCGTCAGACAGGCATGGAGCACGACTACTGCCGTGAACTTCTGTGCCAAGGCCTACCCTACCGTTGCCTCAGGCCATACGGACAATGCCGCCTTGCAGGTATTAGCCGGCTTCATGCGCAATGGCTACCTACATAGGGCAATACGAGAGCAAGGTGGCGCCTATGGCGGCGGGGCCAGTCAAGATGCGAGCTCTGCGTCCTTTCGCTTCTTCTCCTATCGAGACCCGCGACTGCAGGAAACGCTGGCAGACTTCGATGCAGCAATAGACTGGGTTATCTCGACCGAACACAAGCCTCATCAACTGGAAGAGGCAATATTAGGCGTCATAGCGAGCCTCGATAAACCGGCCTCACCTGCTGGAGAGGCCAAACAAGCCTATTTCAATCAAGTCTTCGGTCGTACTCTGGAGCATCGGGGCCAGTTCAGAAAACAGGTACTGGGCACTACCGTCAGTGACCTAAAGCGCGTTGCAGAGCAGTATTTAGTTCCCGACCAGGCCAGTATCGGCATTATCTGTAACAAAGAATCCGCCAAAAGCTTAAATATCGAAAATATCGAAATAATAAATCTTTAAATATTACAAATAATTGCAGTCATTATTAAATGTAAAATATTAAGATTAGAAACAGTTTGAAATATCTAAGATAATATCGGGAACTTTTCTCTATGCGGCAAGTCAGAGTTAGTGTAGGTAGATGTAATACAAAATTGTGGGTTTTGTTTCATTTATCTCTCCCTTGATAGTATATTGAGCCCAACGGCTTCCGGTCGTTGGGCCTTTTTTTGTGTTTCCTAAATTACAAAAACCACCTTATTCGATACCGACCCCGTCGCATCCCAAACCTCTACGATGCGCCTCAATCCACCCCAATCGTTCAATGATGAAGCAGTAAAAACTAGCAAGTCATGGATGCACAACAAGCTAAAAGAGAAGCCACTAATGTCACTCTAGTTGGCATGTTTTTCGATCTGCTGCTTGGAGTTGGCAAGATAGTGGGCGGCGTCCTAACGAATTCATTCGCGCTGATCACAGATGGAATCCACTCTCTGACCGATGCCGGTACTGACATCTTCGTGTTAGTTGTAGCGCGAGTTGCTCATGCCGAGCCCGACGCGGAGCATCAGTATGGCCATGGTCGCTTCGAGACTCTGGGCACCATCGCGATGGGCATCGTCTTCTTCATCACCGCTGCCATCTTGATGTACGACAGTTTTAATCGACTGCGGATCAGCGAACCGTTACCGACACCTGCTGCCGCCGGTATAGTTATCGCGCTGTTATCTGTAGCGACGAAGGAATGGATATACCACTACACAATGCGTGTAGCGAAGAAGCTCAATTCTAACTTGCTTAAAGCTAACGCCTGGCATAGCAGGACAGATGCTATCTCTTCGGTAGCCGTACTCATCGGAATTCTGGGAGCTCGTCAGGGCTACCTCTGGATGGATACAATTGCCGGCATGTTTGTCTCCCTAATCATAGCGAAAATTGGATGGGAGCTTTGCACTGACAGCCTGACGGAGCTCGTCGATACGGCAGTCTCAAAACAGCGCCGAGAACAATTCGAATCCTGCATACTAAGTATCGATGGAATTCGCGGGATCACGGAGCTACGCAGCAGATCATCTGGTGGGAAAATAATCTTGGAGGTTAGGCTGCTGGTTAATTCATACATTTCAGTATCGGAAGGTCATCAACTTGGCGAGCTAGCAAACAAATCACTTATCCGTCAGTTCGCTGACGTTTTCGAGGTGCTCATTCACATAGATCCCATTCAACACGAGACCATAGATAATGAGTCGCAATTGCCTGAACGAGCACAGGTAATAGCGTCTTTAAAAGCGTGCTGGGAAAACTTTATAGATCAGCACTCTATCACCTCTATAGACCTTCACTATTTGGGAGGCGCAATTGAAGTGGATCTCGTGCTCGACGTCGACGTCTTATTAATGGCAACAGCGAGGGACTTGGAAGCTGCAATCGAGGCAGAACCACATATCACAAAGTTGCGTATCTTTAACAAATTACATGAATCTAATCATGAGAGCGCTTCATCTTGAAAGCGTTCAGCCGCTAAAGGTTAGAGTGACATATTTACTTTCAATTGGGACTCAAATCCCTATACTAATGTTCTGCATCTGTTGTCGATGTTGGGATGCTGAGGCACTAAAATAAGACTAAAAAGGAAATCCGGTTAGCAATGAAACCGACTAATATCGCCGATCCCGATTACTTTCATAAAGTAGTCGACTGCCAGTGGGCCTGTCCCGCCCACACCCCTGTCCCCGAATACATACGCTTGATCGCCGAGAAGCGCTATACCGATGCCTATATGATCAACTGGCAATCGAATGTGTTCCCCGGCATCCTCGGACGCACTTGCGATCGTCCCTGCGAGCCTGCATGCAGACGCGGACGAGTCGAAGAAGAACCTGTCGCCATATGTCGATTAAAACGAGTTGCCGCCGACTATAAATCTGACATCACGAATCGTCTCCCTCTGATACCGAAGAAAAAGAACGGCAAACATATTGCCCTCATCGGGGCCGGCCCTGCCTCTCTGACTGTTGCGCGAGACCTCATGCCACTCGGCTATGAGATCACCCTGTTTGAAAAAGACTCTCTTAGCGGCGGAGCCATGCGCACTCAAATTCCTAGATTTAGGCTTCCCGCAGAAGTGTTAGACGAGGAACTAAATTATATTCTCGAAATGGGTGTTAATTGCCGCTTCGGTGAAGAGATTACCAGCATGCGTGACATTTTGGCCGAAGGCTATGACGCCGTATTTGTTGGCACCGGCGCGCCTCTGGGCAAGTGGCTGGATCTACCGGGACATGAAGATGCAAAGGATAATATACATACTGGCATCGAATGGCTCGCCAGCGTTGCCTTCGAACATATTACGAGCGTGGGGAAGAACGTACTTGTACTCGGCGGCGGCAACACTGCGATGGACTGCTGCAGAACTTCCAAACGCATCGGCGGTGAATCGGTAAGTGTGGTAGTACGCAGCGGCTTCGAAGAGATGAAGGCTTCGCCTTGGGAAATCGAAGATGCGATGAACGAAGACATACCTATATTGAACTTCCATGTACCAAAACGCTATGTCATTGAGAACGGCAAACTCGTCGCTATGGAATTTGAAAAAGTTCGCAAAGAAATCGATGAGAATGGCAGACGAAAACTCGTACCAACGGGAGAAGAGCCGGCGATATTACCCTGTGATGACGTGCTCTGCGCCATCGGGCAGGAGAATAGTTTCCCGTGGGTAGAAAGAGACCTAGGCATCGAGTTTGACCAATGGGAAGTACCAGTCCTTAACAAGTCCACATTCCAATCGACTCATGAAAAAGTTTTCTTTGGCGGCGATGCAGCTCTCGGGCCCGACAATATTATTACCGCCGTTGCTCATGGACACGATGCAGCCGTATCAATCCATATGCAGTGCGAGAAGCTAGACATCACCAAGCGTCCGGATCCGCTTACTAATCTTAGCAGTCAGAAGATGGGCATCCACCAGTGGTCTTATAAAAACGACATTAGCGATGACCTGCGTTTCGCGGTACCTCATGCCGACAAGCAAGCCACGCTGAACGACATCAACATCGAGGTAGAACTCGGCTTCGATGAACAACTTGCGTTCAACGAGACGAAGCGCTGTCTGAACTGCGATGTACAAACCGTATTCACAGATAAACTCTGTATCGAGTGTGATGCCTGTGTGGACATCTGTCCTACCGACTGCATCACGTTTGCCCAGAATCAGGATGAGCCCGAGCTCAGAAAAAACCTTCTAGCACCAGCCGAGGATACTGAACAAGACCTATACGTTTCCGGTCTACTAACAGGCACTGGACGCATCATGGCAAAGAATGAAGACCTGTGTCTGCACTGCGGTTTATGCGCCGAGCGCTGTCCCACTAACGCTTGGGACATGCACAAATATTTATTCAACACGGCCAAAGCGGAAAATGCATGTCAGAGTTAATTCAGAGTTCCAAGGTCACCGGCCTAACCAAGGTCAATGACTTCGTAGTCAAGTTTGCCAACGTAAACGGCTCCGGCTCCGCGAGTGCAAATGGCATGTTCGCGAAGGCCGTGTTTCG
>JAPKAI010000152.1 GCA_028825335.1 Gammaproteobacteria bacterium
GGACATCTGGCGTTTACCTAGCGATGGTTTAAGAAAACGCTTTGGCAGTAACTTCGTCAATCAGCTAAACATGGCGTTAGGAAAAGCAGCTGAGCCAACGCACAATTATATTCCTCCGCCTGCATTCGTTGCATCCTATGATCTGCCTTACGAGCTTGAAAACCTCGACCGACTATTACCGATTGCCGATGAGTTATTAGCACAGCTTTGCGATTTTCTGCGACGACGAGACCTCAGCACTAGCAACCTAGTTTTATCCTTGTTCCATGAGAGGCAAGACAGCACCGAAATTACTATCGGACTACGAATAGCAAGTCGTTCACAACAACATCTCACGCTATTACTGGAGTCTCATTTCGATAAATTATCTATTCCAGCTCCGGTAGTCGCCATCAAGATCGAAGTTAAAAAATTTGACGCCTTCTTTGCCAAGAACGATTCTTTGTTAAAAGGTGAGGCGTCAGGCTCGGCGCCTTATAGTGACAGTAATCTTAATCAGTTTATGGAGCAGCTACAGGCGAGACTCGGCGAAAATCATGTAAAGAGTGTTAGTAGTGCGACTCAACATTGCCCAGAATATGCGAACTTGCAGCTAGACTACAAAGAGAATCCGAATCGAGGAGGCAGGGTAGCTATATCTCCAGAAGTTTCTGCAAACCCTAGGCCCTTGTGGTTACTACAGGAACCTAAGCAACTCAACATCAACAAGGGCAAGCTTTTCTATCGCAAGCCTATCGCCATCGTAAGTGGGCCCGAACGAATAGAGACACATTGGTGGTCAGGAATTGATGTGTGCCGGGATTACTATGTTGCTAAAGAACATAGTGGCAGCAAACTCTGGATATTCCGTGAGAAAAGTGGCAAAAGGAATTGGTTCCTACATGGTTTCTTTGCATAAGGTAATTGGCTTTTATCAGAGAAGACTAGATAAAGTCTCGTGACGACAAATTCATCGCTCCCAGCCAGTGGCTAAGGTCAACCAACTCTCTCGCGATGAGATGAATTACCCCATCGCTCTTCTGCACATGACCTATTACACCTATTAGCACTGCCCTTCTTACAATAGGCCGCTGTTTCTCTCCTAGGCTTGGCCAGACAACCACATTAACGAAACCACTCTCGTCTTCTAAGGTTAAGAAGGTAACCCCTGCCGCTGTCTGTGGCCGCTGTCTACTGGTAACTATACCCACCGCCTTAATAAAGCTTTCGTTCTGTATCGACACAAGACTACTGGCGCTCGTTACCCTATACAAATCGAGATGCGGGCGCAACAAGGCCACAGGATGTCTACGCAGGGTAAACCCAGTGCTAGCATAGTCCGCCATTATATTATTGGCCTCGGACGGAACGGGCAGTAGTACATCTACACCAAAGTCACTTTGCTCTATTGTGAGTGCCTGACGATCTGACTGACTCTCGAAAAAGGGCAGGGGCTTATCCGCCCCAGCCACAGTCCAGAAAACTCGATGTCTATCTCCACTCAGTGTTTTCAGTGCGTCAGCTGCCGCAAGGCTTTCACTGTCTTTCTTGTTCAATGCGGCCCTTGTCAGCAGATCTTGCACCGATGTGAATCGGCCCGAGCTCCGCGCTAGGCAGATTGATTCGGCTCCTAGTACAGACAAACCTTTTACCAGAGAGAAACCCAAACGCAGAGCAGGTTTATCGGGCAAATTTTCCCCGAATTCAAGAATCGAGTCATAACAGCTTTCATTCACATCGACTGTCAGAACCACTACGCCATGACGACTAGCATCCTGTATCAACTGCGCAGGAAGGTAGAAACCCATAGGCTGACTATTAAGCAGAGCGCAGCAAAACGCGGCCGGGTGATAACACTTCAACCAGGAAGAAACATAGGCGAGCAACGCAAAACTGGCCGAGTGCGACTCTGGAAACCCATAGTCACCGAATCCCCTAATCTGACTATAGATGCGCAAAGCAAATTCTTCGCTGTAGCCACGAGCTGCCATGCCGGAAACCAACCTATCTCGAAACGGCTCGAGGCCCCCTTTCTTCTTCCAAGCTGCCATGGCGCGCCGTAGCTGATCCGCTTCGCCCGCTGAGAACCCGGCGGCCACCATGGCCAGCTTCATGATCTGCTCTTGAAAAATTGGCACTCCCAGAGTGCGCTCCAGCGTCTGTCTCACTGCCTCGCTCTCGTATTTGATCTTACTAGGATTCTTACGTCGCTCCAGATAGGGATGCACCATGTCCCCCTGAATAGGCCCGGGCCTAACGATCGCAATTTGAATAACCAGATCATAATAACTACGAGGTTTTAGTCTCGGTAACATGCTCATCTGGGCCCGAGACTCGATCTGAAAAACACCGACCGTGTCAGCCTCACAAATCATGTCGTAAACTTTCGAGTCCTCCTTCACAGAGATGCTATCCATGCCTACTTCTTCGGTGGCGTAGCTATTCACCAGATCTATCGATTTGTGAATCGCGCTCAACATTCCCAGCGCAAGCACATCGACTTTAAGTAGGCCTAAGGATTCCAAGTCGTCTTTGTCCCATTGGATAATAGTTCGATCTGCCATGGCTGCATTCTCGATAGGAACCAGATGCGTCAAGTTGCCTTGACTAATAACGAAACCTCCGACGTGCTGGGATAGGTGACGAGGAAAACCCATCAGAGACTGGGCGAGAGTTATAAGGGTCTTAATCTTTGGTTCGGTATAGTCAATGCCCGAATCCGATAGTTGTTCTTCCAGATCGCTTCCCCACCAGAAGATCGACTTAGCAAGGCGATTGATAAGCTCATCATCAAGACCCAATGCCTTGCCCACATCTCTAACGGCACTACGAGAGCGATAGGTAATAACTGTGGCTGCAATCGCCGTGCGATGGCGTCCATACTTCTGATAGATGTGCTGAATCACTTCTTCGCGACGACTATTCTCGAAATCCACATCAATGTCTGGTGGCTCGGAACGCTCGGGGGAGAGAAAGCGTTCGAATAACAACTCCGCATGATCAGGACTCACTTGTGTTATCCCAAGGCAATAACAGACTGTGGAATTAGCGGCAGAGCCGCGACCCTGACAGTAAATATTTTGATCAACAGCGAAGCAAACGATCTCATGCACCGTCAAAAAGAAATGTTCATACGACAGCTGCTTTATCAGTCTCATTTCATGTTCGATAATTTTTTGGTTCTTCTCTGAGATCCCCTGTGGCCAGCGCTTCTTAATGCCTTCTCTAGTTAACTGCCATAACCAGGAGTGAGCCGTATGTTCTTTCGGCACGAGCTCGGATGGGTATTCGTAGCGAAGCTCATCTAAAGAGAAATCACAGCGATTGGCGATATTAAGCGTCTCTTCGAGAAGTTGTGCTGGGTATAATTTCTTAAGTGTCTCGACGGAACGTAGGTGCCTCTGCGAATTTGGCTCGGCAGCGAAGCCAATCTCGGTCAGCGGCTTACTTAAGCGTATTGCCGTCAATGTATCTTGCACGATGCGCCGCCCGGCTTCGTGCATATAGACGCCGCCCGCTGCACACACAGGGATATCGAAGTTCTTGCCCAGCTTTCGCAAACGCTTTAGTTTTAATCGGTCGTATCCGTTAAGGAGAAGCTCCGCAGCGATCCATAGATTGCCTGTAGCTAGTACTTGCAGATAGCCTG
>JAPKAI010000062.1 GCA_028825335.1 Gammaproteobacteria bacterium
TATGGTAGCAATGGGTGGACTTGAACCACCGACCCCAGCATTATGAATGCTGTGCTCTAACCAGCTGAGCTACATTGCCAAAATTTTTACTATGGCTTCCGATAGCACGTCATCTGCAAATTTCATTTCCCATTTTATGCTCGATGTATGTGTATACACCTGCGCGTGAAACGGGAAATAAAACCTATATCTAACGCATTCTCGAAAATCTCGCTACGAAAAAAATTTCGTTCTTCGTAACTGCAATCGTCTTGATCCCGAAAGGCCGCGAATTTTCGACATTTCGGGGGTGTTTGTCAAGTTAGACGTTGAACCTGAAGTGGATCACGTCGCCGTCTTGGACGATGTACTCTTTGCCTTCGAGGCGCCATTTTCCGGCGTCTTTAGCGCCGTTCTCACCGTTATTGTCCACGAAGTCCTGATAGGCCGTTATTTCTGCTCTTATGAAGCCCTTCTCGAAGTCGGTGTGGATTACTGCAGCGGCCTGTGGGGCAGTGGCGCCTTGCTTTACTGTCCAGGCTCTTACTTCCTTTACTCCGGCGGTAAAATAGGTCTGCAGACCGAGTAGGGTGTAGCCGGCACGGATTACGCGGTCTAGGCCGGGCTCGATCATGCCTAGGTCTTCTAGGAACTCTATTCGTTCATCGTCTTCTAGCTCGGCGATCTCGGCTTCTAGCTTGTTGCAGATCGCTACTACTATAGCGCCTTCTTCTTTGGCGATGGCTATCACTGTGTCTAGGTGAGGATTGTTCTCGAACCCTTCCTCATCGACATTGGCGATGTACATGACCGGCTTAACGGTGAGTAGGTGCAGGCTATATAGGTCGGCTAGTTCTTCTTCAGTTAGGTTCAGCGAGCGAACCTGCTTCGCCTCATCCAGATGTGCCTTCACCTTCTCTAATACAATTACCTGACGCTGTGCATCTTTGTCGCCGCTCCTAGCTACTTTGGATGCCCTATCGAGAGTCTTATCGACGCTCTCAAGATCGGACAGCGCGAGTTCGGTGTTGATGGTCTCTATGTCTGAGGCTGGGTCTATCTTGTCTGACACGTGGGTTACGTTGCTGTCTTCGAAGCAGCGCACTACGTGTGAGATCGCATCGCATTCGCGGATGTTCGCGAGGAACTGATTGCCTAGGCCCTCACCTTTGGATGCGCCTGCGACTAAGCCGGCGATGTCGGTAAATTCCATCGTGGTTGGTATGATCTTCTGCGGATCGACGATCGCGGCGAGCTTGTCTAGCCGCGTGTCAGGGATAGAGACGATGCCGGAGTTGGGCTCGATGGTGCAGAACGGAAAATTCTCCGCAGCGATGCCGGCCTTGGTTAGCGCATTAAACAGCGTTGACTTGCCCACGTTGGGTAGTCCGACGATTCCACATTTTACTGCCATTACTTGTCTCTATTTGATCTGTTAAGTATTGAGCATTAGGTATGCAACAGGCGCATGGCTTCTTCCCAATCGCCTTTAACTGCTTTCGGGGTTACCCGAATAGCATCTTCTATATCTGACATGATGACATCGGCTTCCGATCTGGAGGGGTTGCCAAGTACATAGTTCGCGACCATGGACTTGTCACCCGGATGTCCCACACCGATGCGCAGTCGATAGAAATCTCGTTGATTGCCGAGTGCGTTAATAATGTCGCGGATGCCATTGTGACCGCCGTGACCACCGCCATGTTTGAAACGTGTGACGCCCACTTCGAAATCGATCTCGTCGTAGGCGACCAACATATTCTCGGGCTCGATCTTATAGAATTTGCATACGGCAGCTACAGACTTGCCGCTGTTATTCATGAACGTAGTCGGGAATAGGAGTTTGATGTCGTCACCAGCAATATTGATGCTGCCGAATTCGCCGAAAAACTTACTCTCTCCACGCAAGCTGCCAGAATAGCTCTTGGCAAGATGGTGGAGAAAGATGACACCGGCATTGTGCCGGTTGGAGCCATATTGCGAGCCTGGATTACCCAGACCCACAATAAGTTTTAAGGAATTTCCTGTCATAAGATTTTAGGGCTAGCCTAAAAAACAGGACTAGTCTTCCTTCTCTTCAGTATCATCGCTGCCAGCTTCTGACTCAGGTGCATCAGGTGCATCAGGTGCCGTTGCCGCTTCTTCGACTTCCGCTCTAGGCGCTTGCACTGTGGCAACGGTAAGATCGTTACTAGAAGCAAGAGCAACACTCGCTACGCCTGTCGGTAATGTGATCTCTGAAAGGTGAACAGCGTCGCCGATTTCCAGCAGTATCATATCGACTTCGATAAATTCTGGTAGGTCTTTCGGGAAGCAGTGAATTTCAATCTCATTCAATGTCTTGATGATGCTTCCGCCGCCAGTTTTAACGCCCGCACACTTATCTTCGTTGAGGAAGTGAATTGGTACATTAACCGTAATCTCGACCTTATCGCTCACGCGCTGGAAGTCAGCATGCATGAGAATGGCTCGAGCAGGATGACGCTGCAATGCCTTAATAACGGCCTTTTGCTTCTTCTTCCCTACATTCAACGTAATAATGTGTGAAAAGAATGCCTCATTTTCAGTGGCCTTAGCTATATCCTTGTGGGCGATCGTTAAGGAAACGGGGTCTTCACCGCCACCATAAAGTACAGCGGGAATGTCGTCATTCAAACGGCGTAGGCGGCGGCTCGCACCTTTCCCTAAGTCCGTTCGAACTGTGCAGTTCAACTCAAATTCTTCAGCAGACATATGTCTCTCCTAAGAAGCGCTGTAGTTAGCTTGCGACCGGCTAATTACAGTGTTTATAAAGATCAATTGATAGCGAATCTATCACTGACCATTGTGTATCCGCTCGAGGCTGACAACTTTAAGTGTTGTCGAACATCGCGCTTATGGATTCTTCATTGCTCACACGACGAATAGACTCGGCTAGTAATTTAGCCATGGATAGCTGTCGTATGCGCTTACAATTTTTTGCTACTTCGCTCAGCGGAATCGTATCGGTGACTACCAATGAGTCGAGGCTTGAATTTTCTATGTTCTCGATTGCCGGGCCAGATAGTACCGGGTGCGTACAGTAGGCCATTACCTTCGCGGCGCCGTGTTCTTTTAGCGCGTCGGCGGCTTTGCAGAGAGTGCCTGCTGTGTCGACCATGTCGTCGACGATAAGACAACTGCGTCCTTCTACGTCACCGATGATGTTCATGACCTGCGCTACGTTCGCGGCTGGTCGGCGTTTATCGATAATAGCGAGATCCACGTTCAGTTGCTTGGCAACAGCACGTGCTCTAACCACGCCGCCGATGTCTGGCGAGACCACTATCAGGTTCTCGTACTTTTGCCGCTCGATATCGTCGGTTAGTACCGGTGAGCCGTAGACGTTGTCCACTGGAATATTGAAAAAGCCCTGTATTTGTTCGGCGTGCAAATCAACAGTGAGTACGCGGTTCACGCCCACCGTGCCGATCATGTCGGCAACTACCTTGGCACTAATGGCAACGCGTGCCGATCGAACGCGGCGATCTTGTCTCGCATAACCGAAGTAGGGAATTACCGCTGTAATTCTATTTGCCGATGCGCGATGCAGTGCGTCGGCCATCAACAACAATTCCATGATACTGTCGTTGGTTGGTGCGCAAGTAGGCTGAATGAGGAATACGTCCTTGCCGCGGACGTTCTCGTTGAGCTCTACAGAAATTTCACCATCGCTGAATTTGCTAATGCTCGCATAGCCCAGAGGAATACCGATATGCTTGGCAATATTGTCTGCCAATTCAGGGTTGGCATTGCCCGTAAAGACCATCAAATTATTTGGCACGGTGAGTTCCTATTAGTGTCAGTGCACGCAGTTAGGGATGAATCGTTCTATTTGGTATAAATACTTTTAAAAAGACAGCTACTTCTATTAGCTCTACTTTGTTCTGCAACTGTCTTAGAAAATGGCTGGGGTGGCTGGATTCGAACCAACGCATGCAAGGATCAAAACCTTGTGCCTTACCACTTGGCGACACCCCAATAATTCGTCTTCTAACTGTAATCTTGTTCTAGAGAATCGATGCCCTTGGCAACAAATCCCGGTAGATTGTCCGGCAGTGCATTCAGCACTTCCTTGGCAGCTGCTTCACTGCTGAAGCTGGCAAAAAGACTTGAGCCTGTTCCGGTCATCCTGAAATCGGCGAATCTAGCCAAAATTTCGAATGCTTGATCTACCTCTGGATACAGTTTTCGAGTGACTGATTCACAGTCATTTCGGGCGCTGCCTTCCAGAAAGTCGGCCATTTTGATGGCTGGAGAGTTCCGTGTCAAATGTTCATGACAAAAAACCTCTACGGTCGAGACGGAACATTTGGGAGATACCACCAGATACCAGCTATCCCCCAATTCTACAGGGCTGAGCCGTTCTCCAATTCCCTCGGCCCAGGCCGATTTTCCGCGTATGAATACGGGCACATCCGCACCTAGTTTGACGCCGATCTCGCAGAGCTCGTCAGTGCTTAGATTTAGCTCCCAGAGTTGGTTTAAGGCCGCCAAGCAGATGGCAGCATTCGAGCTTCCTCCGCCTAGACCAGCTCCACTTGGAAGTCGTTTTTGTAGGCTAATGCTAGCTCCAAGCAACGGATTTCCTGCTTCTAGTCTTAGTAGTTGAGCGGCGCTAGTTACCAGGTTGTTCTCCAGAGGGGTGTCGGTCTTGACGCTCTCGCTTGAGGACAGGTGCAGGCTGAGTATACCGTCGTTACTCACCTCAAATGCCATCCGATCGCCGAAATTCAGCAGCTGGAACACGGTCTGCAACTCGTGATAGCCATCTTTCCGACGTCCGGTGATATGCAGGAACAGGTTCAGCTTGGCGGGTGCCAGGAATTGGGTGGATTGCTTAGTCATCAGTCTATTTTTTCTATTTATTCTTTAGCAAGCTCGTCGGCCAATGCGTCGGTGGTCCAGTTGAGTCCGATAAAACGTAGCCAAATATCGTTGCGCGGCCGTGTTAGCTCTACACGGCGCGGAAGGCTAATCGGTCCGTATTGGCGCATATCACTCAAGTTGATGGTCCAGTCTGCCTGTTCAATAGTGGTGAGCTGGTTTAGTTCATTGAAGCTTAGTTGTGCTTCGGAATCGGGGGAGGGGAGGCCCTTAATCCAATAATTCAGTTGTGATACGGGCAGTTCGTAGCCCATCTGCCTCAGAATAAGTTCTTCCGGGCTGCTAGCATCGACTGTCTCGCCATCGTTTTCCAGAGTTACGTAGCCGGGGCGGCCGACGATTAGCGTGTTGCCCGCATTAAATGTGCCCCAAAGGCGTATGTGGTACTCGACGTTCTGTTGCAGCCAAATGATGCGTGGCGTATGCGATTCATTGTCGTAGCGAACATTCACCCGACCGCTTAGCTCCCAGGAATCAAGATCCTGCAGTTGGTCACGTTGGCGTGCCCAGTCGCTGTTTTCCTCGGCGGGAGGGGCTATGACAGCGCAGGCTGAAAGAAGCGCTGTCGCGAGCAGCAAGCCTGTGGCTGTTCGGCTCATCGCCCTCAATGAATAGTCCTGCTTGGGTCTGATATTCATTCTGCGACTTGCAGTCTTTTCATTGCCTCGGCTATGAGCGGGCTTTCAGGTTCGGTCTCGAGCGCATCTTGCCAGACGCGCATGGCTTCATCAAAACGTTCCAATGCCCAAAGTACCTCGCCAAGGTGGGAGGCCACCTCGTCGTCGGGGAAGGCGGCGAAAGCGCGGCGCATCTGCAACAGAGCTTCTTCATGGCGGCCAACTTTATACAGAGCCCAACCGAGACTGTCGATGATGGCGGGTTCGCCGGGAGAGATTGCGATGGCGCGTTCTATTAACTCCAGCGCCTCTTCATGGCGTGTGGTCTGATCGGCGAGCATATAGCCGAGGTGGTTCAGCGCGCGGGAATCTTCGGGCTGCATGATAATAATCTGCTTTAGATCGCGCTCGGATCCGTCTGGGTTGCTTTGTGAGTCGTAATATAAGACGCGTGCGAAAAGTAGGTCCGTCTCGTTCGGGAATTTATTCAGAGCAGTGTTAAGAAGCTGCTCGGCGGCATCGGGATGCCCTTCCTGAATAAGCAGTGAAGACTCAATCGTCGTAAAGAGCACCTCGAGTCGAGGCTGTCCGCGAGAGAGTTGGCTTAGCCAGTCATGGGCATCATCGAGGCGCCCGCTTTGAATCGAGAGTCGCGTTGCCTGTTGCTGTGCTGCGAGAAAATTACTCGTGCCGATGCGCACTTGCCGAAAATTCTCAATCGACTTTCCTAGATTATCCTGTTGTTGATAGATGAGCCCTAAGTTGTACTGACTCTCATCAGCGCGCTGATCAACGGCAATTAACTTGGTGTAGGCAGCTATGGCACGATCGAAATTTTCTAGTTGTGTGTCTAGAAGCGCGACGGAGTAGAGCGTTTCCCAATCTTGCGGGTCTTGTTTTACTAGAATCTGAAACTGTTCCTGAGCCTGTTCATACTCTTCATTTTGAATGAGCAGGCGTGCGTAGTTGAGACGCAGCGACTTGTCCGTTTCGAATCTTGCTACGCCAGTTCGCATTACGCGAGTTGCACGCTCGGGGTTGTCCAAGCTCTGGAGGATCTGCGACTCGAGCATAACCATGTTTGGCGTGAGATCCGTGTCGTCTTTTAACAGTTCAATCTCAGTGAGGGCCTCTTCGAAATTCCCGTTCTGTGCTAGCAACTGTACCAACGTTAAATGGATGGATGTCTGATTGCCGAATTCGCCTTTTAGCCGGCGCAGGTTTTCTATCAGCACCGATCTATCCTGGGGATTGAGGCGGCCAGTACGAGACGATAGGGCTGCGAAATCCATATTGCCACCGAGATCGAGGACTCTCGACATATGGGAGATAGCCTGCCCGAAGGCGCCACTCTCAAGAAATTGAATGCTGAGTAATAGCTGTGGCTGCGAGTTTGTTGGCTCTAGCTGAGCCCACAACAAACCAAGTTGCAGCAGGGCGTTGGTGTCGGCATTGACCGAGGCGAACTGAATGGCACGCTGGATTATGGTGAGGTCTCGGGTAGACATGGCTAGGTCGAAATAGCTCTCTCCGGCCTCGACTACTTGGCCGCGCTGAGCGCTCAATTCGCTGACGATGGCCTCATACAGCTGATCTTCGGTAAAGCTGCCGTACTCGATCTCGGGTGCAGGCGCAGCTTGAGCTGCTGTCGACTGGACTGTGGCAGCGGTTTCGGGATTATCGGTTGGCGGCACAGGTGCGGCGCATCCGGCAAGGCTGAAGCAGGCCAGAGAGATGGCAAAGTTATTGATTCTGTTCATATTTTACAGTTTAGGCCCATGCGGGCGATGTGTTTGCTTAGTCCCGTATTGTAACAGCTACTCTGGCTGCCATCAGCCTCGGAGGTATCCTAATTTTGTCCAGATCGAGAGATCAGTCTCTAATGGGAACTGGGGTGGATATTTAGTAACATAGCGGCCCCTTTATATTGGCAAATTAATCTGCGACGATTGTCGCGATTTCACCACGATCCGCTTGAACGGTTAATTCATGGCATTGGTACTAGTAGGTATAAACCACAATACGGCGAATATCGAAATGCGCGAGAAGGTGGCTTTCCCTCCGGAGATCGTGGAGTCAGCCCTTGCCGAGATTTATGCCTTGCCGCAAATCGCGGAAGTGGTGATCGTTTCTACCTGCAACCGTACAGAGATCTATTTGGATTTTGCCGAAGGTGACTCTGAGGCACCGGCCGGCGATGAACTTTCTCAGAATCGTCAGTTAGTAGATCGGCAAGCAGAAATAGTAGCGTGGCTGTCGAAGTTTCATGGTCTAGAAGTGGGTGGGCTAGAACAGTGCAGCTATTCCTATGCGAGTGAAGATGTAGTTCGGCACTTAATGAAGGTTTCCTGTGGGTTGGATTCCATGGTGTTGGGTGAGCCGCAGATATTAGGTCAAATTAAATCGGCTTATGCCGTGTCGAAAGATCAGGAAGTTGTCGCGCAGTCCTTAGGTCGCGCATTTGAGGAGGCATTCTCTATTGCGAAGCAGGTGCGCACCGATACCGCCATCGGTGAGAATCCGGTTTCGGTTGCCTACGCGGCAGTGACATTGGCGGAGCGCATCTTCTCAGATTTGCCTAGCCTCAGTGTTCTGCTTATTGGAGCAGGTCGCACGATCGAGTTAGTTGTTAAGCATCTTGTTGAGAAGGGTGTGAGTAAAATAGTGGTCGCGAACAGAACTCTAGACAATGCCTTGGAGATTGCTAACCGCTTCGATGCGCACGGCGTATTGCTCTCCGATATACCCGAGCAGTTGATTAAGGCAGACATCGTCGTCTCATCGACAAACAGTCAATTACCTTTGTTAGGTAAGGGCGCAGTTGAGCGAGCACTGAAACATCGCAAGCATAAACCCATGTTATTAGTAGATCTCGCCGTGCCACGCGATATCGAAGCAGAAGTCTCAGAGATCGCCGATGCCTACCTATATAGTATCGATGACATCAGTGACGTAATCGAAGACGGTGTGAAGAGCCGGGCCGATGCCGCGGCACAGGCCGAATCGATTATCGAGCGCGGTGTGGAAGATTATCGTAAGGCGTTACGATCATTGAATGTGGTAAGCACGCTGCGAGCATTTCGCGATAAGGCCGATGCGATTCGCGAGAAAGAATTAGAGCGAGCGCTGAAGGCGCTAGAGAAGGGCGAGTCGGCAGAGGCAGTGGTCAGCAGTCTAGCTAGATCGCTTACGCAGAAACTTGTGCACTCCCCTAGTGTGCAGATGAAGAAGGCTAGTGCGGCAGGTCGCGATGAGCTATTGGCATTAACGGCGGAGCTCTTTGAGCTAAGCTCAGAATCTAAACAGAATGCCGGTGAAGAAACGGACAAAAAGAAGTAAGCCATGAAAGACTCGATACGAAATAAATTAGACAATCTAAAGGATCGCTTCGGTGAGCTGGAGGCCTTGCTCAGCGATGCGGAGATTATCTCCGATCAGAATCGCTTTCGTGACTTGTCTAGAGAGTACGCGGAGATCGAAGAGCTGGTGAAGAGCTATGACCGCTTCACTGCGGTTACCGAAGAACTCGAACAGACAAAAGAGATGCAAAAGGATGCAGACCCGGATATTCGCGAGATGGCGGACGAAGAATTTCGCAGCAACACGGCAGAGATAGAAGAGTTAGAGCTGAACATGCAGACCCTGCTTCTGCCAAAGGATAGCAAAGACAGGCTCAACGTATTCATAGAGATCCGTGCGGGTACCGGTGGCGACGAGGCGGCAATATTTTCAGGTGATTTGCTGCGCATGTATTCCCGCTACGCAGAACTGCAGGGCTGGAAGCTGGAAATCATCAGCGAGCGGCACGGTGAGCATGGCGGTTATAAGGAAGTCGTTACTCGTATCGAGGGTAAGAACGTCTTCGAGAAGCTTAAGTTCGAATCCGGAGCGCACCGCGTGCAGCGAGTTCCTGAGACCGAGACACAGGGCCGCATCCATACCTCGGCCTGCACTGTCGCCATCATGCCGGAGATGGATGAGATCGATGAGATCGAGGTCAACAAGGGCGATCTGCGTGTAGATACTTTTCGTGCAAGTGGTGCAGGTGGACAGCACGTGAATAAGACTGACTCTGCAATTCGATTAACTCATCTACCGTCAGGGATAGTCGTCGAATGTCAGGACGAGCGTTCGCAGCACAAGAACAAGGCGCGAGCTATGTCGCTGTTGCAGGCGAAACTGATGGACGAAGCAACACAGGCGCAGCATCAGGAAGAGTCCGATAACAGACGCAAGCTAGTGGGTAGTGGCGACCGCTCCGAAAAGATACGAACCTACAATTATCCCCAGGGTCGCGTTACCGACCACCGTATCAAGCTGACGCTCTACAACTTAGCCGAGGTGATGTCCGGAGATCTTGCAGTCGTGATTCAACCGCTGATCAATGAGTATCAGGCAGACTTGCTAGCGGGTTTGGCTGAAGACGATTAGGTGTAGACCTTACGATGGCAACGATTAAGCAGGCGCTAGTGCAAGCCAACACACTTCAACAAGTTAGCGAAAGCTGGAAGCTCGATGCCGAACTGCTTCTCGCTGAAGCTATCGCGCAATCTAGAGAATATCTATTCACTTGGCCGAACCAAGAGTTAACAGAGTCTCAGCTCAAGAAATTTGACGACTACTGTGGCAGACGTCGTTTGAACGAACCTGTCGCTTACATTCTCGGCAGGCAAGCGTTCTGGGATTTCGAGTTGATAGTAAACCCTTCGGTTCTTATTCCGCGTCCCGAGACTGAGCTGCTGGTGGAAACCGCGCTAGAGCTGCTTGATAATTCAGCTATCGCTGTAGTCCTCGATCTCGGCACGGGCAGTGGCGCCATCGCCTTAGCATTGGCTGCCAACAATAAACGTTGGGTCGTGACCGCAGTTGATAGCAGTGAATCTGCTCTCGGAGTTGCGGCGGATAACGCAAAGTTGCTGCAGCTTTCGAATATTGAGTTTATTCAGACATCGTGGTGTGATGGTCTGCCGACTGATCATTTCGATCTCATTGCGGCAAATCCTCCCTATGTGGAAGCGGGCGACAAGCACTTAAGTGAAGGCAGTCTGCCTTTCGAGCCGATCGCCGCTCTGGTTGCTAGAGAGAATGGTCTAGCGGATATTCGTGCCATCTCCGAACAGAGTCGGCACTGTTTGAAGAAGGATTCATGGCTATTGATCGAGCACGGATTTCAGCAGAAGCAGGATGTTGAAAAAATATTAGTCGATACCGGCTATGCGAATATCGAATGTGTAAAAGACTTAGCCGGGTTAGATAGATTGACGAAGGCGCGGTACGTAAACTAGTTATTCTGAAATGTAGAAGCGCAAATAAATGAAAGACGAACAGCTACTTAGATACTCGCGCCAAATTATGCTGCCTCAGTTGGATGTTGCCGGACAGCAGAAACTAATCGATGCGACCGTGCTCATCGTCGGCATGGGCGGGTTGGGCTGTCCCGCAGCTATGTATCTCGCCGCTGCTGGCGTTGGTCATCTCATCATCGCCGATGATGATGTGGTCGAGCTGACGAATCTGCAGAGGCAGGTTGCTCACAGTCAATCTATGATCGGCGAGCCCAAGGTGATATCGGCTCAACAAGCCTTATTGGGTCTCAATCCGGATCTAAAAATCACTGCACTGCAGAAGCGCCTCGAGGGAACCGAATTGAGTGAAGCGGTCGGTCAGGCCGATCTTGTCGTCGACGCCTGCGACAATTTCACTACTCGGTTCGCGATCAATTGTGCGTGCATCGAGCACGGCAAGCCGCTCGTCTCGGGTGCCGCCATTCGTATGGAGGGGCAGGTGGCTGTGTTCGACAGCAGGAACCCAGCCAGTCCCTGCTATCAATGCCTCTATTCGCAAGGTGATGACGATGATGCAAGCTGTTCCGAGAACGGTGTGATGGCGCCACTGGTAGGCATAATCGGCGCGGTACAGGCGATGGAGGCGATAAAGCTGCTTACCGGCATCGGAGAATCTCTGATTGGACGGCTACTTCTGCTCGATGCCAGCACCCTGCAATGGCGCGAGATGCGACTCCCGCGAGATAGTGACTGCGCGGCCTGCGGCGTTTAGCGACACAGTTATCGTCGCAAGGTTTGAGGGTAGCAATCCCCCATTCTCCACTGAATTAGCCAGTACAAAGTTTGAAGTGTCTAGCGCATAGGGCTATGATGCTCGCGCTTAGGGTACCCTGAGTAGTCCGAGGCTTCCTAAGTCTCAGCCGTAAACTCCATATACCTTATATAGTAATAACTCATGGATTCAGAAATAGAACAGCCAAAGCTAGCCTTCAGTCACTTCGATTTACAGAAGCCACTCGCTGACGCCATCAAGAAGATCGGTTTCGAGTACTGCACGCCCATCCAGGCGGAGTCGTTGGTGCATACGCTGCAGGGCCATGATGTTACTGGCAAGGCGCAGACCGGCACCGGTAAGACAGCGGCCTTTCTTATTACTATTATTAACGATCTTCTTTCGAACCCGATTGAGCAGGAGCGCTACATCGCCGAGCCACGCGCTCTAATTGTAGCGCCCACGCGGGAACTAGCACAGCAGATAGCTAGCGATGCGCAGCTGCTAACAGATGGTTGCGACATGCATGTTGTAACTATGGTTGGTGGTGAAGACTATGCAAAACAGAATCGGGCGCTAGATGCCAGGCCTGTCGATATTGTAGTGGCGACGCCTGGTCGTTTACTGGATTTTGTACAGAATGGGAATCTGCATCTCGGGGCAGTCGAAGTACTTGTACTAGACGAAGCTGATCGCATGTTGGACATGGGTTTCATCCCGCAGGTGCGATCTGTTGTTTCGCGCACGCCGAAGAAGGAATGTCGACAGACTCTGTTGTTTAGTGCGACGTTTACTCCTGCCATCATAGAGCTCGCACAGCGTTGGGCAGTCGATCCCATCATGGTTGAAATCGAGCCAGAGAAAGTGGCGGCGGATGCGGTCGATCAGATCGTCTATCTCGTAACTACAGCCGAAAAATATAATTTACTGTTTAATCTCATTGCTGAGCCAGAAGCTGAAAAAATCATGGTGTTCAGCAATCGCCGCGATCAGGTAAGAAAACTTGCGGATAATCTGTTTCGGAACGGAATTGAATGCGGCATGCTTTCAGGTGAGGTCGCACAGAACCAAAGAGTGCGTACATTGGATGCCTTTAAGGGTGGCAAGATAAAGGTACTAGTCGCGACAGATGTTGCGGGCCGTGGATTGCACATCGATGATGTTACCCACGTAGTAAATTACACGCTGCCCGAAGAACCGGAAGACTATGTGCATCGCATAGGACGCACGGGTAGGGCTGGAGCGATTGGTACTTCGATCAGCTTTGCTTGCGAAGATGATTCGTTTCTACTGCCAGATATCGAAGAGAAGCTCGGTTCGAAGTTGGATTGCATACATCCAGAAGATGCGATGTTGGCAAAGGCGCCAGCTTACGAGAGAGCTTCTAAGTTTAAAGCAAAACCCGCTAGCAGGACTTCTGGGAAACCAAGTTCCGGTGGTAGACGTCCACCACGCTCGCGCTAGTTAGCCTTCGGGCTAGCTCCCGCCTGCTTTAGTATTTCCCCGTACTCGCTTGACTTCCTATGGAGTGACACCAAGTCCAGAAAGGTGCTGCCATCTTCCAGACTGACGTTAATGTCATGGCCTGCATCCGCATAGAACACAATGAATCGAGCGAACAGATCTGCAGTCATGCCGCGATAGGCGCGTAGCAGAATATTGTAGTCGTGGGGCAGGCCTTCCGGTGGAAGCACATCGAGACCGGCCTTCAGACGTTCGTCAGACCACTCTTCATCTCGAATTGCCTGCTGCGTTCTCTGTGCTCCCGACTTCTTATCTTCCCTCATTGCATCTTCTCTTTAAGTAACTCGTTAACCTGCGCTGGATTGGCCTTGCCTTTCGATAGCTGCATACACTGGCCGACAAGAAAGCCGATTACCTGCTCCTTGCCGTCTTTATATTGCTGTACCTGCGCTGGATTTTTTTCGATAACCTCAAGCACTAATTTTTCGATCTCGCCCGAGTCGGTAACCTGCTTCAAGCCCTTAGCTTCGATAATTGCATCGACATCTGACGGGTCATCGATCATGGCCTCGAACACAGTCTTGGCGATCTTGCCAGAGATCGTATTGTCCTTGATGCGTGTGATCAGTGTCGCTAGGCGTTCAGCCTGAATGGGCGAATCTGCAATCTCCCAGTTGTTCTTATTGAGCAAGCCTAAGAGATCTTGACTGACCCAGTTCGCGGCGAGTTTCGGATCGTCGCTCGATGTGGCCACAATTTCATAGTACTCCGCCAACTCTCGGCTACTCACTAGGACACCGGCATCGTAATTACTCAGTGAATAATCATGGGTGAAGCGCGCCTTTCTTGCGTCAGGGAGTTCTGGAAGCTGTGCCCTGACGGCTGCTATGTATTCGTCATCTATAACAACGGGCAGTAGGTCCGGTTCGGGAAAGTAGCGGTAGTCATTTGCCACTTCTTTGCTGCGCATCGAAGTTGTCATGTCTTTGTCGGCGTTGTAGCGTCGAGTTTCTTGAATGATTCTTCCGCCATCTTCAAGGATTTCCTGCTGGCGTGCTACTTCGGAGTGGATTGCTTTTTCCACAAAGCGAAACGAATTGATGTTCTTGATTTCCGCTCTAGTGCCAAGTTCAGTCTCGCCTTTGGGGCGTATTGAGACATTAACATCACAGCGCATGGAACCTTGTGCCATGATCGCATCAGAGATATCCAGATAACGAATGATAGTGTGTAGCTTCTTTAAGTAGGCGACAGCTTCTTCTGCGCAAGTGATCTCTGGTTCGGAGACTATTTCTAACAGAGGTTCTCCGGCGCGGTTCAGATCGATTCCAGACATGCCGCTGAATTCTTCATGCAGCGATTTGCCTGCGTTCTCCTCGATATGTGCGCGTGTAACACCGATAACTTTCTCGCTGCCGTCGGCGAGAGTGACACTCAGCGATCCCTTGCCAACAGTAGGGAAATCCAGTTGGGTCACCTGGTATCCTTTTGGTAAGTCGGGATAGAAGTAGTTCTTGCGATCGAACACGGAGCGCTTGCCGATCTTGGCACCTATCGCAACGCCAAATCGAACCGCCATTCTTAGCGCTTCTTCATTGAATACAGGCAGCGTGCCGGGTAGGGCGCAATCAAAAATACTTGCCTGAGTGTTAGGCTGCGCTCCGAATTCGGTGGAGCTGCCCGAGAATAACTTCGACTTCGTGGACAGAGAGACGTGTACTTCTAAACCTATGACTGTTTCCCATTCCATGATTAGGACTCCCCGCTAGCAGCTACTATCGCTGTTGATTTCTGCTTGTGCCAATCTGTGTGCTGCTGGAACTGGTGAGCCACATTGAGGATCTTCGCTTCATCAAAGTATTTGCCGATTATTTGCATGCCTATAGGCAGGCCATTTGCTATGCCTACTGGAATAGACGCGGCAGGCAATCCGGCGAGATTAACGGCGATGGTATAGATGTCCTCGAGGTACATCGAAACAGGGTCGCTCTTTGATCCTAGCTTGAATGCTGTATGCGGCGAAGTTGGCCCAATGATGACGTCGACCTCTTTAAAGGCTCTATCGAAATCGTCCTTGATCAGGCGGCGAATCTTCTGCGCCTTGCGGTAGTAGGCATCATAGAAACCCGCAGAGAGCGCATAGGTGCCGACCATGATGCGTCGCTTCACTTCTTCGCCAAAGCCTTCGCTGCGTGTTCTCTTGTACATGTCTTCAAGATCTACAGGGTCTTCGCAGCGATAGCCATAACGCACGCCATCGAAACGAGAGAGGTTAGCCGATGCTTCTGCTGGTGCGACTACGTAGTAGGCAGAAACAGAGAGATGGCTATTGGTTAGATCCACTTCCTTGATTGTTGCTCCAAGCTTCTCATATTCGGCGAGTGCATCGCGAACAGCTTGTTCAACTTCAGCGCTTAAGCCCTCTGCAAAATGCTGTTTTGGAACGCCGATGCGTAGTCCCTTTAAGGGCTCATTGAGAGAGGCGGTGAAATCTTCGACTGGTCTGTCGATGCTAGTGGAGTCTTTCTTGTCCAATCCGGACATAACGTTCAGCATCAGGGCAGCGTCTTCGGCGCTTTTCGTTATTGGGCCGGCCTGATCGAGACTCGAGGCGAAGGCAATCATTCCCCAGCGAGATACACGACCGTAACTAGGTTTGAATCCTGTTACGCCGCAGAATGCTGCGGGTTGACGGATAGACCCACCTGTGTCGGTGCCTGTTGCCATGGCGCAAAGATCTGCCGCGACCGCTGCGGCTGACCCGCCGGAGGAGCCGCCTGGCACACATTCTGTGTTCCACGGGTTCTTCACCTCACCAAAGAAGCTGGTTTCATTGGAGGAGCCCATCGCAAACTCATCCATGTTGGTTTTGCCTAACAATACGGTGCCGGCATCAATGAAGCGTTCTACGACAGTTGCATTATAAGGAGAGACGAAGTTGTGCAACATGCGCGAGCCACAGGTGGTCAGAATATCCTTGGTGCAGAATATATCTTTATGCGCCAATGGGATTCCGAGTAGCGGGCTATCATTTCCATTCGCGCGCGCATCGTCAGCAGCTTTTGCGGCTAGCAGAGCAGAATCTTCACATACAGTAATAAAGGCATTGAGCTCGCCGTTTAAAGTGGCGATGCGGTCTAAATAAGCCTGCGTAATTTCAACACTGGAGATGTCGCCCGCAGCGAGAGCGGCGGAAATCTCGGCGACAGTACTATTA
>JAPKAI010000153.1 GCA_028825335.1 Gammaproteobacteria bacterium
CGTCCTAGTTGATTTCTGGGCGGAGTGGTGTGGCCCCTGCAAGATGATTGCGCCCATACTCGAAGAAATAGCAGGCGAATACGACGGTAAACTGAAGATTTGCAAGATGGATGTCGATGCCAACGTCGAAACTGCTCCAAAATACGGCGTAAGAGGTATTCCTACCCTAATCGTTTTCAACAACGGCGACGTAGCCGGCACCAAGGTTGGCGCATTGTCTAAATCACAGCTTTCCGCTTTTATTGACAGCGTGATTTAAATTGCGTTTAATGTCGCATCTTGAATATCTCGAGATGCCACGGGATGCGAGCAAGTCGATTCGATTCAACCTAGCAGTGATCGATCAGACTACCAAACAAACCAAATTCCCTGACTTTTTATTGTGACTCGCCAGATGCTAGTCCGATATCTTGAATCAAAATTAAACGAATTTAAAAACCCACCTTCCTCTATCGACTAGTATTTACAGGTGGACATAATGAAAAAGTAGGTCTATATTGCGGAAAAGTTGAAGCTGAAAACAAAGCGTTGACCATTAAAATAGCCAAAGAGCTACAGTCAACAAATTAACTACCGATATAAAACGCAAGTGATGCAACCAACATTAACTACAAATGACCTTTAGAACGGTCAATCGTTAGCAGCATAAAACAACAATCTCCGCGTTACACTCAATCCAAAACATAAACCCAAATCCTTAGCGAAACTTCTAACTAATACTACTTTATCTATGACACTTAAATGTGCGTGCCAATAATAATTTGGTCAGCCCTACTGCACCTGACATAAATCAACTACTCCAAAACTCCTGAACTCCTAACCTCACAAGAAGATCCAAATACATGAACCTAACCGAATTAAAGCAAAAGCCAATCGCCGAACTTCTAGCTACTGCCCACGAAATGGGATTGGACAATGTTTCGAGAACACGCAAGCAAGACATCATATTCGTGTTACTCAAGAAGCATGCGAAGAGCGGCGAAGATATTAGTGGCGATGGGGTGTTGGAAATATTACAGGATGGGTTCGGTTTCCTGCGCTCGGCAGACTCTTCGTATCTGGCGGGGCCGGATGATATCTACGTTTCACCTAGTCAGATAAGACGCTTTAATCTTCGTACAGGCGACACTGTCGCAGGAAAAATTAGACCGCCGAAAGACGGCGAACGCTATTTTGCACTACTAAAAATTCACGAGATTAACTTCAGCAGTCCCGAAGAATCCAAGAACAAGATCCTTTTCGAAAACCTAACTCCCCTATTCCCAGACGACAGACTAACTCTCGAGACCGGCAATGGCAGCACGGAAGACCTTAGCGCCCGAGTCATCGACTTGGCTGCACCCATCGGCAAAGGACAGCGCGGCCTCATCGTTTCGCCACCGAAGGCAGGTAAGACCTTAATCCTGCAGAACATGGCGCAGTCCATTGCTAGGAATAATCCTGAATGCAGACTCATCGTTCTTCTAATCGACGAACGGCCGGAGGAAGTAACAGAGATGCAGCGCTCGGTGCGCGGCGAAGTTGTAGCCAGCACATTCGATGAGCCACCTGCGCGGCACGTACAAGTGGCAGAGATGGTGATTGAGAAGGCGAAGCGCTTGGTCGAGCACAAGGAAGACGTGATCATCTTATTGGATTCGATTACGCGTCTTGCCAGAGCCTACAACACAATCATCCCATCCTCCGGAAAGGTATTAACCGGTGGTGTCGATGCGCATGCACTGGAACGCCCGAAACGATTTTTCGGTGCAGCAAGAAATTTGGAAGAAGGCGGGAGCCTCACTATCATCGCTACCGCGTTGGTCGAGACTGGCTCGAAGATGGACGAAGTCATCTACGAAGAATTTAAGGGCACGGGTAATATGGAGTTGCATCTCGATCGAAAGATCGCAGAGAAGAGAGTCTACCCTGCTATCAACGTGCGCAAATCTGGCACGCGTCGTGAAGAATTGCTAACCTCCGAAGAAGAACTGCAACGCATGTGGATCCTGCGCAAGCTGCTTACCTCGATGGAAGATGTGCAGGCGACCGAATTCATTATCGACAAACTGAAAGAGACGAAGACTAACGAAGATTTCTTCAATTCGATGAAGCGCAAGTAAGTCATCCTTTCTGTTTTCTTGGAATTAATCTGTTAGCGAGTTAAACGGCCAGCCATGTCATTTAGAGATTTGCGCGACTTCATAGAGCTTCTTGAGAAAGAGGGTGAGCTCAAGCGAATACAGATAGAAGTCGATCCTTATCTAGAAGTTACCGAGATAAGCGATCGTACGCTACGCAGCAACGGCCCTGCCCTACTCTTTGAAAACCTCAAAGGCTCGAAGATCCCGATGCTTACCAATCTATTTGGCAACACTCGGCGCATCGCTCTGGCCATGGGACAGGAAGACTTAGAGGGCCTTAGAGACGTAGGTAAATTATTAGCCTTCCTTAAAGAACCCGAACCGCCAAAGGGGTGGAAACACCTTTGGGAGACACTGCCGAGCTACAAGAGCGTGCTTAACATGCCCGCCAGTGTTCGCAAGTCCGCGCCCTGCCAGGAAGTAATCATCACTGGTGATGACATCGACCTGAACTTCTTACCCATTCAGACATGTTGGCCGGGAGATGTTGGCCCTCTCGTTACGTGGCCGTTAGTTATTACGAAAGGCCCCGAGAAAGAACGACAGAACCTCGGCATCTATCGTATGCAGTTGGCAGGCCCCAATAAACTTATTATGCGCTGGCTCTCGCATCGTGGCGGCGCCCTCGATTTTCGCGAGTGGCAACAGGCGCATCCAGGCGAGGCCTTCCCCATATCCATCGCTATCGGTGCCGACCCAGCTACTATCTTGGCAACTGTTACTCCCGTGCCCGACACCTTGTCTGAATATGCCTTCGCCGGCTTACTGCGCGGCAGCAAGACCGAAGTCGTGAAATCGCTAACCAATGACTTGCAAGTGCCAGCCAGTGCGGAATTCGTCTTAGAGGGCGTGATCGAACCTGGCGAAATGGCCGACGAGGGGCCGTATGGCGACCATACTGGCTACTATAACGAGGTCGAAAAATTCCCAGTGTTCACGGTGACTTGTATCACTCATCGCAAAGATCCAATCTATCACAGCACCTATACAGGCCGACCGCCAGATGAGCCTGCGATGCTAGGCGTGGCATTGAATGAAGTCTTCGTGCCGCTTCTACAAAAACAATTTCCAGAGATCGTCGATTTCTATCTGCCTCCAGAAGGCTGCTCTTACCGACTTGCGATAGTTAGCATGAAAAAACAGTATCCAGGCCATGCCAAGAGAGTGATGATGGGCGTGTGGTCATTCCTGCGTCAGTTCATGTATACCAAGTTTGTTATCGTGGTCGACGACGATGTAAATATTCGAAGCTGGGATGATGTGATTTGGGCGGTAACTACTCGCATGGATCCCATTCGCGATACGGTGCTCATTGACAACACACCGATAGACTACCTAGATTTTGCATCTCCTGTATCGGGTCTTGGCTCGAAGATGGGCATGGATGCAACGAATAAGATGATCGGAGAAACAACTCGTAAATGGGGCGACACTATCGCCATGAGCGATGAGGTGAAGGCTCGAGTCGATCAAATGTGGCAAGAGCTCGGCATC
>JAPKAI010000063.1 GCA_028825335.1 Gammaproteobacteria bacterium
CGGTAGGTACGGTTGGCAATGAAGGCTTCAGTGAGAATAAGCAGCATTGTTAGACACAATATCCACCACCAGACTCTCTGTGGTCGCTCCAACTCTTCTATCAGCCGCGCAGTCCTAACCTCCCGCGATTGATTAGGTTCCGTATCTGGATTGATTATCTGATCATACAAATTTGCGACCGGAGTACGATTGAAGTTTGATTCTTCAGGAACTCCATTAACGGCAAAGTTAACTGGATTCCCATCGACTCTCGCGTTAATCATGCCGGGCGTTGTCGCTGTAGTGACGAAGTTGTCATTCTCAAATTGAATAGTGTTGCCGGCCGAATCAACGGCTTCGATTACCTGCGCCGTGCCTGCCGGATCTAAGTCCAGACTATCTCCAACCTGATACGCACGCTGCTTAGAATCCTGCTGTACGAGGTGTCTGAGAGTTTCATGCACGAACGGAAGGAACAATCCTTGCAGCGCTAAATTATTCCACTCCAAATCTAGTGATGAGGCAAATAAGATGACATTGCCCTCCCCCACGATTCGCTCCAAAAGTGCGGGCTCCGTATTATCAAACTGCATCAGTACATCTGCCGCCTCGTTCGGCAACAACGACCAGTGATTCTGGAACCGCGCCGACCAATCACTACTGAGCGGGCTTAGAATAGGATGACGACGGTCGAAATCAGCGATCACAAGATAGTCATCGAGACCTAATTGCCCTCTGCTTTGAATCACGGCCGGCGTAATTTCAGCAAACTGACGATTGAATACTTCCGGCATCACCTTATCTCCGGGTGCCAAAAGCAGACTCCCACCTTCGCGCACATAGTTTTCGATAGCGGCTGCCTGGCCGGCACTCAAGTCACCCACGTTTAGTAATACGGCAACATCATTCTGTCTGAGCGAAGCAGGGCTAAGCTCGGCCGGCTCGATAGTCTGCAATAAGAATGGCGATTGAGCGGCACTGCTTACTGCAAGACCAAACCAGTGCCCTTCATCATCAAACCAATCGTCCGATGCTTCACCGTTAACCAGCAGGACACGAATCTTTGGCAGCACATCGACAGTAAAAAAATAGGAGTTATCAACTATAAAGTTATCGCCAGTCACGCGCACTTCGCCATTGTACGTGCCCTGCGCATCGAAACTGGCACTGAAGGTGACAACCTGTTCGGAGCGATCTGCTAGATCTACCTGAACTCTCTCAATCATTTCACCATTGACGTAGAGACTAACATCGCCCTGCTCTAAATAAAGGGTACCAGTCGACCGGACTCTAGCGAGAATCTGTTGTTCGGCCGCATCCTCTAACAATTGCTCGGGTGACCTCACATCAGTAAGTGCAAGATTGCTACTCTCAATTGCCGCCACATCGATGCCATTAAAAGCTGTGCCAGGGGCCAGTTTCCAACCCACTTCTGTGTTGTCCATACCGACGTCCTGAAAATCGCTTATCAGATAGATCGCACGGTTCTCATAGCGAGAAGTTTCAAGCAGCTGATCAGCGAGGCGCAAGTTTGGCATGTAGCGCGTAGTTCCATAGCCAGGCTCATCTAGACTATTGATCAGTGATCTAACACTATCAATGTCAGTGCTTAACTCACGTACTACGGCGGCGGCATTCGAAAAGCTTATTAATGCCACCTCATCGCCCGATGTCATCCCGTCTAGGATATCGAGGGCCTCCTGCTTAGCTAGCCCGAAATTGTCTTCGTAGCGCATACTCATAGAAACGTCGAGCATGATCACCGCTGACATGGGGTCGGCGTCTAATAGCCGTGCTACGGCCGGATCAAAAAGCGGTCTGGCGAAGGCGAAAACTAATAGTGCGATAACTGCAGATCTTAGCAACAGCAGCAGCCACTGCTGAATATGTTGGAAGAGTATGAGCTTCTTGGAGGTTTTCTTCAGAAATCGAATAGTACTAAACATCACCTTAGGTGGCTTTTCCTTGCGAATAAGATGAATCGCTATCGGAATTAGCGCCGCTATCAAGCCAAGCAAAAATAAGGGAGTTAAAAATACCATCTAGAAGCTCTTTGCTCTTTTGCTCATATAGGATGACAGAGCCGCGTCTAGAGGTTCTGAAGTGTTTAGTAGGCAATAATCCACGCCGCTGCTCTGGCACTGTTTCTTACAGAACGACAGAAACTCATTCAGGTTCTCGAGATAGGCCTTGCGAATCGCTGCTGGCGTCGTAATAAACGTCTCATCACTTTCCATATCCACGAACTCCGAAGCCTCGTTGAAAGTAAAGTTCAGCTCGGCATCATCCATTACATGAAATACGATCACATCGTTCCCCATGCCGCGTAGAGTCTGCAGTGTCTTGATGATGCGCTCTTCGTCGTCGAGCATATCAGTTATCAACACCACCATACTCTTCTTGTTGAGCGAGGCGGCAAGGTCAGTCAACGGTTTAACAGCATCGGTTTTCTTGCCCGGTTTGATCTGTGCAAGAGTACGTAATATGCGCATGAGATGTGGCTGTCGACACTTCGCAGGCAGATACTCATTGACCTTCTCATCGAAGGTGATCAAGCCGACTGCGTCGCGCTGCCTATTGATAAAATAGGCCAACGCCGAAGCTAGAGTGATGCCATAGTCCATCTTACTCGTGCCGCCGGATGAATAGGACATCGAGGCACTGGTATCTAACACGACCATGCAGCGAACATTGGTCTCATCCTCATACTGCTTGATATAAAACTTTTCACTTCGAGCATATAACTTCCAGTCTATGTGCCGCATATCATCGCCGCGCTGGTAATGACGATAATCATTGAACTCAACACTAAAGCCCCTGTGTGGACTTTTGTGTAAACCGGAAAGAAATCCTTCCACAACCACGCGCGCACGCAGCTCGAGGTTATCGAGACCAGCAAGGACGGTAGGGTCGAGAAAATTTAACGATTCTGACATTAAAACTTTTACTCTGTTATGCGGAAATCAGGGTTGATGATTTCGGGTATTGGGTATCAGGTTGCGAGCTTCAAACTACAGGTTCGAAGTCGGCTCGGGCACTTCTTTAAGCAAACGCTGAATAACGTGATCGGTAGTAATTCGCTCCGCTTCAGCGTGGAAGTTCAGCAAGACCCTATGACGCAATATCGAAGGCGCGAGTGCGCGTACATCCCCATAGGATACGTTGTAGCGACCCATTAAAAGAGCACGAACCTTCCCCGCAAGGATCAGGTTCTGAGAGGCTCGAATACCCGCTCCCCAACTCACCCAGTCTTTAATAAACTGCGGACTACTTTCAGTCTGGGGTCGTGATGCATGCACTAGCCTAACCGCATACTGAATCACCGCCTCAGCCGCAGGCACCTGTCGAGCGATGCGCTGGAACTCCAGAATATCCTCTCCACTGAGGGGGTGC
This sequence comes from Gammaproteobacteria bacterium, assembly GCA_028825335.1. Classification (GTDB taxonomy): domain Bacteria; phylum Pseudomonadota; class Gammaproteobacteria; order Pseudomonadales; family Pseudohongiellaceae; genus UBA9145. Next base: position 3,373 of record JAPKAI010000063.1, read on the forward strand.
GATAAAGTTGTGTTATTGGTCTGCGTGGTGCTACGTACCACTTCAACCTCTTCATCTTCGGTTAGATAACCGAGCTCAATCTTGAACATGAAACGGTCGAGCTGCGCTTCTGGCAACGGATAAGTACCTTCGAGCTCGATCGGATTTTGCGTAGCCAGCACGAAGAAAGGCGCCGTCATCGGGTAGGTCACACCCGCTGCAGTGACTTGTTTCTCTTCCATCGCTTCTAACAGGGATGACTGCGTCTTCGGCGGTGTTCTATTGATCTCATCCGCGAGTAGGATATTGGTAAAGATCGGGCCTTTGACAAACTTAAGCACTCGATTTCCATCTTTCTCCTCAACGATCTCTGAACCGACGACGTCTGCCGGCATCAAGTCGGGTGTAAACTGAATCCGGCTGAAATCGACTTGTAGAATGTCGGCAACGGTCTTGATCAGCAAAGTCTTTGCCAACCCGGGAACACCGGTAATTAGACAGTGACCACCTGAGAATAGAGCAATCAACAGCTCATCGATAATATCATCCTGACCGATGATAACTTTCTTGATCTCGGTGACGATCTGATCGCGACCATCCTGCATCTTCTTAACGAGCGTAAGATCGTCCGGGCTTTCGATAGCCTCGTCCTCGACCGCGTCTGTAGCTACTTCTTCAATGTCTGTCATGTCTAATCCCTATCTTCCGGTTTTCTCAATTTCTCTGTTTGTTGCACTGATGTAGTGAACTCGTCTCGAAACTAGTGACTGAACGCATACATCAGAAAGTTAATCCCAATTTTATAAGCATCATTCGTGGCCTTGGTAGGGTAGCCCTTATAAAAAGTATGCTCCCAACCATCACCCAAATCCGTATTGTAATTTGCCACCATCATGACTCGCCCATCGTCATCCAGAATCGCATATACCTCGGGCGGGTAGCTGGGATCATCAAGTTTCATGAATCCACCGAAGTCCCATGTCACCATGCGACCCGGCACCTGAGCCACTTCATCGATGTCGAAGAACACATGGAATATTTCATGTGTATTGTTTAATTTTATTATTTCACGTTCGGGAAAGATCTTACCCATCTCCGCAAACATATCATCGAGATGTGGCTGACCCCAGAAGTCATCTACCATGACGAAGCCGCCACGAAACATGAACTCCCGAAGCGCTTCAATTTCCGCTGGAGAGAAGTTCGGTCCGCTAGAGGATGAGCCGATAGGCACTCTTTTCCAGTTCATATAAAGAAATATATTTTCGAATAGACTAGGGTCGGTTAGCTCGATAAATTCATGGTTGCGCGGGTTGGTATCGATATTGGTGTAACGCTGCACCCCGCGTAGAAAATTCTCATCCGAATCTGGGTAATCTGTATCCCACCAACCACCACCACGCCTGCCAAAACCTCTACTTCCGCCGGCATGGTTAGTGTACTGGCCTCTTATCCACTGAAAATCGGTAATCTCATTCCCGTAGATTTCAGAGTCACCCTCATTGTCGAACTGAAAAACCTGTGCTACCACAGTCGTGCTGACAAACAGCAAGAACACGGGAACGAGCAATAAGAGTTTTTTGAGAATCGTCAATTTAATCCGAATCCCCATCAATTGATTGCAGCAATATTCTCTGCGCACGCTGATAGCTAGGTGCCGTTTCTAGCGCCCTCAAGATATTTTCCTTCGCCTGGAGAATCTGCCCATTGTTCAAATAGGCCTGTGCCAGATTCGTCTGAGCTTCTGCCGGGTCATTGATCTCAAGTTTCAGTAGCACTTCGTATTCAGTAACAGCCAGCTGACTATCACCAATCGTTTCGGCGTAGCTGGCCTTCAACTGATGCACATCAGCTCTGTACGGATCTACCTGAATCGCACGATCGATATAGTACTCGGCACGCTCGAAGTTATTTTCTTCTAAGGCCGCCTCTGCCAAGATGATTGCTGAAGCGTAGTCGTGCTGAAGATTCTCCAGGAGTAATTCCAATTGCTGCAGCTGCGCCTCGCGGTTGCCTTCCTGCTCATAAATCTGCGATAACACCAGAGGAGGACTCGGGTAGCCGGTATAGGATGGCAAGAGCTCATACGCCTGATTCAGATACTGCTTCGCCTCAAAGAAACTCTCTTCCTTAAACAAAACGATGCCCAGCTGTAAGTAGGCTTGGAAGTCGCGATCATTTTCTTCAATTCGAGCACGCATATGCTGCTTCAGCGATACATTATTGTAGAGTTCGGCCAGTATCGCGCTTGAATTCTCACGCACGCCGTGGCCATGTCCGTCGCCTTCGTCGGGCAGATCTTCGGTATGTACATAGACGTTAATCTCGGCGACACGGCGATCGATCCAGCCTCTAAAAGCTGCATCGAATTGCTCCAAATTTTGATCGAAGACTTCATCAAATCGCTCTTCTTCTTCTTTGATAAATGCATATTGGTCAACCAGCTCAACCAACTTCTCAAACCCGTACTCATCGGCTATGAAATCGACTACCAAATAGGCTTGAAAATAGGCGAAGCCCAGATCGGCACTGTCTTGTGCCCCAGAGAATCCAGAATTCAGATCAGCTACATGCAACAGCTTATCTTGTTCAGAGGCACGTACTAGATCCAGTCCCTGGCTTCGGCCCCAATAAGGTCTGCCCTCACGTTCTTCATAAACCGAAATTCCCTCAGAGAGCCAGCGCGGCATTCTATTGCCTGTCATCTGCAAGGTGATTACATGCATGAACTCATGCCAGACGATTTCCTGCCAATTTGCAGAAAGTGTATCGGGCGAGATCAATGTGATCACCTTCCCGAAGCAGATTCCGACTAGTGGGCCAATGTCTGGGAGGCCCACTGAGCGCACAGCAAAATCTTCAGATTTTTCGAACACCTCAATCAGGATAGGCCCTTCAGGTTCGAAGCCATACTTCGCCGTCAGTGTGACCCAACTTTCTTCTAACAGAGGCTCAAGATAAGGCCACAGTACATCAGCATCGTTCTCGCTCATGTGTACCTTGAAGTGTTCGCTCTCTAGAGTCGTATAAGTTTCCAACGTATCGAAGACCTTTAACATATTTGAGGTCAGCACATTGAATGGATCGTTCTCGTAGCCTATCTCGAGATTGGCCTTGCCCTCTTCCTCTTCGCCAAGACGAATTAGGTTGCTTCCTAGCAGTGTGTATCCCTGCCAATACTGAGGATCTGCTGCGATTGCGGCACGAGCGAACTCCACCGCCTCATCGAAAAGATAATTATTACCGAAGCTGTCAGCAACATTGCCTAGAAAGATCGGATTGTTTGGGCTGAAGGATTCAACCTGCGCAAGATAATCCTCGTATTGAACGCTGCGTTCTTCCAGTGCCGCTTGCGAGGCCAACACGCTAAGTGTTTTCAACGACTCCGAATTGAGGGCAAGCACGCGTTCGAAATAGTCCTGCGCCTCCTCTTCTCTTCCATTAACCATCAACAATTGGCCATAGGTTTCCATCGCTGGAATCGAATTTGGATTTATCGCCAGTGCACGCTGCAATGCACGCTCGTCACCAATTACATTCGCCATCCCCACAAGAGCAGGCACATAGCGGCCATTAATATCGATAGCTTCTTGATAGGAGCGCTCGGCATCGGAGGCATTATATTTCTCTAGAAAGAGATCTCCCCACAGGGAATGAGCTTCCAAATTATTAGGATTTGCGCGCGTTGCTTCACTGAAGAGGCTATTCGCATCATGGAAATTTCCCATCAGCCAGCTTGCTAGTGCCACCATCGCAACGTCTTCAGAGGCGAACACAAGACCATTGTTATAACGCTGCACAGCCTGATCTAAAATCGAGAACGCTATCTGCTTCTGCCCGACAAAGTCGAGTAAACTGCCGTATTGAACCAAGGCACGTACAGGCGGCTCTGCCAATCCAGCTACAACCGATTCTAGTATCTCCAGCGCCTCTTTTGATTCACCTACTGCTCGCTTAACCTCGGCAAGCTGCGTGCTGAGTAATGGGAAGCGCGCATATTCATCGTCTTCTACAGCGACCTCAACAACGCTCATCGCCTCTTGATAGTTACCCATCATCGCGAAGGCCTTGCTTGCCCCAACTAGCCCCTCGTTGCGATCAAGGCCATCCGCCATCTGAAAGATATCGGTTGCCGCCGCATAGGAGCCTGTCATCAATAATTGCTCGCCGCGAAACAACGGTGATTCACCAGCATTGGTCTGCGGAGAATCCTGCGCAGAAACGTTGAGTGCCAGACTCGCCAACAAGAATAAGGCGGCGGTAGAATATTTTCTCGCCATAGGTTTATTGTTCACTTGATTCACCCGGGTTAACGACTTCATTGAATTGTCCTGTGACTCTAGCTAGGCCTACAAGTAACTCTTCCATCTGCTGCCAGTAGTCTTGTTCTAGGAATTCTGCCTTGCGCCCTCTGAGCATAAAGACCGAACGTTCTAGATCCTGCATCCGACTCTTCAGTCCAATTGCCTCTTCTGACAGGCCGGCCGTGTCATCTATCAGATTGTCTATGTACGCTATCTCTGCCAGCCTGCCGTCGATCTCAGCCGTGGTTGGGTTCAGACTAAACAGCGCATCGCCATTGTCATCGAGGCCTGCATGCTCGGAGGCTAATCTACCTTGTTCCTCATAAAATTCTTCCACGTTGCTCTTGGCATAGTTGAATGCTTCTAAAATAGACACTCGATTGTTCTTGTCTCTATCGCCATTGCGATTATCAAGCGCCTCGATGAAGTAGTTCGAGAAGATCGGATCGAATTTTTCTGAAGAGGATCGCGTAGAAGAAACTACAACGCGCCCTTCGTTAGATAGAGACGCTGAAAATCCATAGCTCGCCGAGGTTGTGTTGACTATGATCATGTCCTGCTGATCGAAGACATTCAACATGCCAGCAAATTGAACGCCGGTAATATCTGGGCCGACAATATTAAATTTCGACTCTTCTTCCGCGCCGCTACCATGACCGATGAGATAGATTGTTATCTGATCACCCGGCTGAACCACTGATTGCAAACGAGCGAGTTCTTGTTGAATGCCCACCAAGTCGCAGGCGGCATCTATTCTCTGACTACCGGCTCCTTCCACTTCACCGCGGTCATACAACAGAGAGATCGTGTCGGAACTATAGCCATAGTCCCTAGCTAAAATATCGTGTAGTGAAAATGCCCACTGCCGAAACTGTGATTTGTTCTCGTCACCGACCGTTGGACCGGCAAGAATCACCGCGTACTTTCTTGAATCCGGCCTATCGAGAAAGAAATCTTTCTCGATAGAATCACCATCGCCCTGTGCGCTTGCGGCACTGGCAAGCAACACCCCTAAACCGGCAGCGAAAGTTTTCAATAAGAGATTCATAGTCTTCATAATTTTATCTATGTTGCGCCCATACTTTACGACAGACCTTTGGTCCGTCTGCTTACCCAATCCACACAGAGTAATAAAATTAATAGAGCTAACAACCAGGGTCGATCCCAAAGATCTATCTGCACTTCGCGAGAATAGGCATTCGGCGTAAATTCGATCGTATTAGCTAATTCGCTCGCTGCCGGCAATTTAAAATAGCTACCGCCACTAACCTCGGCGATGCGAGCCATAAGACCGCTGTCGAGTTCGGCGTTTGTATATTCACGCAATGATGGCGTGACCACGAAGGCGGCAGTTTTCTCTGCGCTGGAGTCGCTAGTCTCTCCCGCGGCACTCGCCACATCTACGAGCAAGCTATAGACCCCTTCCTCTTCTGCTATGAATCTCGCTCTGTAGACACCGTCTTCTTCAATATCCCACTCCATTGGAGCATCGATAAATTCTTCGAGAGGATTAGAAGTCTGCATCCACAGCGTCGCGTCGTTGTCCGCTTCATACTCGTTATTGAGCACGATTGCCCTTACGTTGACTTCATCGCCAACGTTATAGAACTCGCGATCGAACTCGATAGTAATTCGTTCTGGAGCCGAGACGGCCAGCCAACGCAATATCTGACGCCAAAGTATTTCATGGGACTCATCTGCCGCGGGCAGCATCATCTGCCAACGCCAGGTACTTGCAGTGGTCAAGGACATGCTGCGACCCGAGCCATAGCGCTGCGATGCAAGAAGCGGAAGCGCCTGATTCTGGTATTGCAGCAAGGGATGCTCTATTAGTACTTCCGCGCCAGGCTTGATCCGACCCGTTACATAAGTACCCTGTAACTCAGGCAACTGTCTCCACAGAGCCTGATTCTCGGAATCATCGGCGGATAGACGCAGCAAGGGTGAGAACTCGCCGTTGCGAGTGAGTCGCGGATAGAATAGCTCGCCGGTAGGATGATCACCGCGGCGAATCCCGCCACGCAGATGAGCAGGCAAGAAGCCCTCTTCGACAAGAGTAATAGGAAGAATGTTGGCTATTGGGCTGCCTATAAATTCTTCGTCTACCATTCCACTCATCAGAAAACCGCCGCCACGTTCGGCAACGAAATCTTCTAGCATTTGCAGTTGCTCAGCATCGAAGAAATCGAACTCTATGTCACCCAGCACGATCGCTTCATATTCAAATAACTCCTCGCGATCCTCAGGGAAACCACTACTAAGTTCTGTAGCCGATTCGATACCCTGACGATAGTATTTTTCTGGTCCTGTTTGCAGATAGGTGGCTAAGCGGAGTGAATTGTCACCGGACACCGCACGACGTATAAACTTGTATTCGTTGCGTGGATGGCCTTCTAAGTAAAGTATGTCCAGCGCTTCTTTCTCAGTGTTATCAACCAAAAAACTGTAACTGTTGTTCTTGTCGATGATCTCGCCGGCCTGCAATTCGACATTCAGGTCATAGACAATCAAATCTGGACGCTCGGGCGTTATCTCTAGCTCAAAGCGGCGAGTCACTCCCTCTGCACCTAGAATGACCACGTCGGAAACTATCTGAGTTTCTCCATCCATTATGGAAAGCTCGACTTCTTGCCCTTCATAGCCCTGATGATTTACTGCAACTTGCACATTGAAGACAGAGCCTTCCAAGACTGTCTTAGCAGCGCTCACATCGACAATGCCGATGTCTTGGGGAATATCTTCCTGTCCTACTCCGATGGTGAATACTGGTATCTGCCTGGCACCAAGGTCTTGAGCGGTAGCTAGAGGATCATCATCGCTATTGTCGGCGCCGTCACTGACTAAAATTATGCCGCCCAAGGGGAGACCGTTAAGCTGATCATTCACATAGCTTAAGGCCTGATCGATAGATGAAGCCGTGCCTTCTTCGCTTAATTCCTCTATGCCAGCAATTCGCTGCGTCTGGTTATCGAAACGAAAAGTTCGGATCTGAAATGACTCGGAAAGTTCATCGAGTAGACCGTTTTCGTAAAGTTGTTCTTCGACGGCAGCCTGCCGCGTTTGCCCATCGGCAAGGTCAGCGATGGACATGCTCTGGGAATCATCGATTAATACAGCGAGGTAAGTTTCTTGCGGCGAAACCTGCAACGTAGTCACTACCGGTCTTAACAAGCAGAACAGAAGTAGCACCAACACACTAGAACGAATTCCAATGAAGAATGCCTTCCAAGGGGTGCTGAGCTGCCTTGTTGTTTTGCGATAGGAAAACCAGACACCGATCGTGATCAGCACAACCAATAGGGCAAATAGCCACGGGCTAATGCCATAAGCAAAAGTGAATGTGCCGTCTTCGAGAGCCGTTAAAAAGTTAGGTTGTGAGTATGCCATTGCTACTGATCTGTATTCACTGATCCCTGGTTCTCAGACAATACACGATAGTATTCTTCCACCAGATCTCGGTACTCATCAGGGATATCTTCATCAACGGTGGCGTACAATTTGTTGTTGATGTTATCCAGCTCTGCCTGCGCGCGCAGCGCTCCCTCGAGTTCTGTTATCGGTTGGAGTAGTTGCCTAAATAGTTCTGGTTGATTGAGAAAGTCTTCGATATCTTGCCGCTCCAATTGCTGTCGAATCGATCTGGCATTGCCAACATTATTCGGCGCACCTTGACCACCTACACGTCCGCCCGTGCCAGATTGCTGTTCGCTGCTGCTTGTGCCACTTCCTGCGGCCTGTTGCTGTCCACTTCCTTGGCCTTGTTGACCTCGCTGCTGGCCCAATTGACCGCGCTGACCTGGCTGATTACCCCCAGCACGAGCTTGGTCTTGCAATTGCTGCGTGAGTTGCTGTGCTAGTTGTTGCGTCTGCTCCAATTGCTCGCGCATCTCCCGCAGCGATGGCACCTCGCCTCCTGATTCCTGCCCTGCCTCATTGAACGCTAAAGCTTGCTGCTCGAGATCTTCGACCTGCTGACGCAATAGCGCAGCATCGCTTGCCACCTGTTGCACTTGATCTGACGCAGAGTCTGTAGTGGCAGGATTCAATGCAGCTAGGCTTTGCGCGAATTCTTCAATCGAGCCCTCGAGCTCCTGCTCTATGTCTACCGATAGATTCACCATGCCATTGCGCAAGACGCGATTGCTAGTCTGCATCTCTTCGCGAAGCGGTCTGAGTTCACGGCTCGCTGCCTGCGCCTGAGACATCAAACGCTGATCTTCGTTATCACCACGAGCAATGATCGCTCTTAGCATGTCCTCAATTTCTTTTAGATCTTTTTGCTGTTGCTGCTGCGCCTCGATGAGGCTCTGCAGATCCGCATCATCGCGAACGGCTTGTCGCGTCTGCCCAAGTCCCTGATCTCGGATAGTTTCCTGCAAGCTGCCCTGCAGGTCTCGTTGCTGTTGCAGCAGTTGCTGTCCGCGTTGACCAAGATTCTGCGCAAGCTGATTCACAGAACGCTCGGATTGTTGGCTCATCTCACGCTGCTGCTCGCGTAGATTTTCCAACGCCTTCTGCGATCTGGCGGCTGCAATTGCTGCGGTCTCACTCTGAGAGGCTTCCTGCATTTGCTGTGCTGCACGCTCTAGAGCAGTCTGCGGCTGCGATTGTTGCCCACCACTAGCGCTGCCGGAAGAAGGCGAGGCGCTACTGGATTGGGACTGCGATTGAGAGGAAGCTTGCTGGCTTTGCTGCTGTGATTGAGAGTTTTGTTGGCCACGGCTCAACTGCTGCGCTAATTGCTCTACCTCACGGCTAAGTTGCTCCTGCTGACGCATTAGACGTTCTAACTCGCGCCGCTTCTGCTCTTCGGTCATTTGTTCTTCGCGTCTGGCTAGATTGCGCTGCGCACGAGTCAGACCTTCTTGTCTGCGCGCTAATTCTTCTAGCTTATTCGCCTCTTCGGCTTCCTGCTGCGAGCCACCACCACCGCCGGCACTGTTCGGTGTCTCGTAACGATTTTCAAGCTGCCCCATCTCCATCTCGAACAGTTCGCGAAGATCTTCACGCTCCTGCTGAGCGCCGCCACCGCCACCGCCACCGCCGCCTTGCTCCATGGAGATATTAGTGCGATTGATATTCGCTTCAGCCTTCAAAACAAATTGCAGCGCCAATTGCTCGGGTTGCAGAGCGCTGGTGATCTGCTCCTTGCCAAGTTCGTCCGCAGCCAGATTCATTTGATCTATGGCCAGTGAAAGGTTTTCTACGGCGGCATCGTAGCTCGCATCGGAGAAACTGACACGCTCGGCAAGACGGTCTATTGAGCGACGCGTCCGCTCAGTCGCCTCGAGTTGAGACTCTGAAATAATCTCAGCATCAGATGCGAATTCTTCCGGCGATACCTTCGCCTGTCTGTTCTTTAGTTTCCATGTCGCCGCGATTATGTCTTTCTGTATCTGAACAAGAGCACTGCTATCGGCGCTTTCGCCGCCACCTCCGCCGCCTCCGCCTCCGCCTCCACCGCCGGATTGACGAAATTCCTGATCGGTGGGAATAACTTGCAGAAAATAAATATCGGATATAACTTCAGCCGGTCCCTCAAGACCGTTATTGTCAGCGAGAATGAGAAAATAACTGACGAAGTCGCCGGGCTCTACATCAAGGTCTTCCAAATAGATAAGCTCGTCGCCAGACACCTCACGCAGATTCTGCTCGGGTAGAAAATCAACTTGTACTTCGTCGGCGCCTACGACACTGTAATTCAAAGTGAATTTACTCAGGCCATAGTCATCGCTAGCGTCAATCTCGAGTACAACTTCCTCCAGAGGCATAACATCTTGATCTTGGCCAGGTCTCTTCAGCACCAATTCGGGAGGCGTGTCTTCGATAGAGCGAATGAAATAGTCTAGCGGGTTCTTACTTTGCAAATCAGAAAAATCAGTCGCGGAGATACGATACACGCCATCTTGATTCACAGTAAATTTGGCGCGACCTATATTGCCATCCATCACTAAACTAATGTCTTCATAGGGAGGCAATAGATTGACCTCATCTTCATCCGCGCTATAACTTTCATCGAACTCTACAACGGCGGCCCTAATATTCTTATTGAAGGTTACTAGCAGTTCAACTTCCGTTCCTTCGGGCACTACTAAATCACCACTGTCCTCCTCCGTGATGTCCTCAATTTGTGTGTACTCGGGATAGTCCATGGCTAAATCGATTCGCTCGATCTGCGGCAGATCGAACAGGTCAATCTGATATTGCGCTGAGCTCTGCTCGCCGCGCTCATCAAAGGTGACATAGTAAGTGGTGTCTTCTGCCAGAGAAGGAATGAAGTAGCTATAAGTTGCATTGTCGCTGCCACTGCCATCGCGATTCATTGTGGCGTCGCGCCAATTCACATTGTCATCTTGAAGGCGCAGATTAATCGTGCCGGGTATAGCATTCCTAACGCGAGCTATGATCGTCACACTATCGCCGCGCTGCATTTCCAGATCGCCCGGCTCAACACTGATTTCGATATCTGGCAGCACCTCAACGACAACCACCGGCTCGCTGATCGCGAATGGCCATGCCAGTCGACTTGCCGCATTGAATAGGACATCGGAGCTAAGGAACAGCCCCATCACCACGAAGGCAACACCCGCCGCCGATGCGAAAGAAAGGTAGGAAGTTCTAGCAGGTGCAACTGTCTCTACCTGTTCCTGTTGAATCTGCACGTGCTCTTGAGCATCCAACCACAGCTGTTGAATGAACTGCTGAGAAACACCGCGCTTGCCGTTCGCTAAATCTTCTTCGGTAAATTCCAGCGAGGTTAGCAGGCGTTGTTCTAAATCCGGAATATGATCTTCTACATAATGTGCGAGTTTGCGGTCATCGGTAGTCTGTCTCCCCAAAACCTGAATCAAACGCCAGACTAGCAAGGCAATGCTCAGTACTGACACTGCAAATAAGATTGTTGTACCGGTCTTGTCGGGTTCTAACCAGAGGGTCGCCGCACTGAGCGACAAAATTAATACACAAAAGGCGATAACGAAATAGCTCACCTGCTTCAGAATGAACAGGTTGCTGCGACGACGACGAAGGCTCTTCAGGGTTTCTCGAAGACTATCGAATGTGGGAGACGACATAAAGGCTCTTCTGGCTACAGTGAATAGGAAGACTTATTTAGTACTTGTTGCCCCTCGCTAGGCGACGTCCGAAAGCGGCTCGGTCATTGAAATTTGGCGCGGGAAAAGGCGAAAAGCCACAGTTTTACTGACCGCGAACACTGACAGATTGTTGCATTCGTACAGCATAACTATCCCATTAACCCGCCCAGAATTGCAAGGGCTTATGGGTGGGAATACCGACAAAGGTCCAGCAAAATCAGCTAGTCAGAGGATTGCCTGAATGCAGCCGTGAAATGCCCGGTTTTGGGCGAGATTTTGCCCGAGATGAGAGCGCACGTAATGGGAGCTTAGCAGCCCATTTCCTGCGGGCGGTAATAGGCTGAATCCTTAGGAAACACATGAATCTCCCGTCGATTGGCATCTTCGAGCAGTTCTTCTAGGCTGCGGTGCATCTCGATATCCCGCAGCGTCACCATCGTTGGCCGGGGTAAGACCCATTTACCAGCCGCCGCATCGGCCAAGGCATCACGTGGCGAAATCCAGCGATGCTCCAGAATTTCATCGTTGTCTACCACCACTTTAACCGGCTCTTTAAGCGGGCACAGAAAGAACCATGTGCAGAAACGCCTAGGCTGCTTTGGAGGGGTAGTCCAGTGGGCCGTATGAATCAATTCATTGATATCGATATCGATGCCTGCTTCCTCTTTGGTCTCCCGTACTGCAGCACGTAGCGCCGCCTTATACTCCAATCCATCGTCGTCTAGCGCGAAGTCTGCCGCGTCCACGCGGCCCCCTGGGAATACCCAATGGCCTCCATGAAAGACTAGTTTGGAGTTTCGCCTAAGTAACAATATCTCAAGATCCGTCTTGTTAGCCGTCTCTCGAATAACTACCACAGTTGCTGCCGGTACGGGTTTGATATCTGTCATTGTCCTTCTCTACCACCTTGTTTCACTGAGAAAAAGGCTGGCCCAAACAGACTAACCTAGAACGCTATTATAGCAATGACGCCAGCGTATTACTTCCAGCTTTTTACAACATGCGACGTCACACGCATTGCAGCAGACGCGCCATCAGCATAGAATCCTGCCCACATTTGAAAGAGCCTGCTGATGGAACCTATAAGCAATGAGCAGGCATAGTCGATTCAGCAATAGCAGGGGAAACAGCATGAAAATCAATTTCGAGGGTCAGGTAGCGATAGTAACAGGTGCCGGTGGCGGATTAGGCAAGCAGCACGCCTTAGAACTGGGTCGACGCGGGGCAAAAGTAGTAGTCAATGATCTGGGCGGTTCGGTAGACGGCAGCGGAGGCTCAGCCTCAGCCGCCGAGCAGGTAGCGCAGGAAATACGCGATAATGGTGGCACAGCAATGTCGAACGATGCTTCAGTTACCGATTTCGAAGCAGTTCAGGCGATGGTT
>JAPKAI010000154.1 GCA_028825335.1 Gammaproteobacteria bacterium
GATTCTTACCTTAACGGCGTCATGCGCGCAGCACAAATAGGATAATCAACATGGCTTATATGCATATTGGTAAAGATTTTGTTCCACCAGATGTGCCTGGCAAGGTTACAGGCCGCATTAAGTACGCTGAAGACTATGCTCGAGATGGCATGGTGTACGCCCGTTTACTGACTAGCCCCGTTCCTCACGGTCGAGTTGTCGATATTGACGCCTCTGAAGCTCTTGCGATGGCAGGTGTGTTCGGCATTTTAACAGCTGACGACGTCTATCCAGATGGAGAACCACAGAGCCCGGGTCTTAAAGTTTTAACGAATGAACCTACTCTTATGGGTGAGCCTATTCTTGCAGTAGCAGCTATTGATGAGAAAACTGCCGAGGATGCTATCGCAGCAATTTCGCTGACAATCGAAAGATTACCTTTTGTCCTAGATCCACTGGACAGCCTTCAAGAAGGTGGAGCCAACGCTTACAATGGCGGCAACACTTTCATCTTCAGAGAGGGTTTCGCAGAAGAAAAATGGACTGCAGACCAGGTTGCTAGCTTTAGAAGTGGTAACGAGCCAACGGCTGAAGCACTTCAAAGCTGGGAATACGGCGATCTTGCAGCAGGATTTGCTGCTGCCGATTTCGTACATGAAACTACTTTTTCAACTGCAGGCTATCCACATATGTCCATGGAGCCGAGAAGCGCCATGGCCTATTGGGAAAATGGTAAATGTTTTCTACACGGCACTTCCCAGAGCTTGAGCGCAATCGCTGAGCCTATGGCAGCAATCGTGGGTGTGCCTCTGGAAGACTTCGTCTTCATCAATGAGGCAACCGGTGGTGGTTTTGGCCAGCGAGCTCGTGCAGGAAGTATCCCGAGCATGGCGATTCCAGCCAAACTCTCACAGAAAATCAATCGCCCGGTGATGATGCGTGTAACGCGTGAAGAAGAATTCACAATTGGCGGCGCTAGGCAGGGCTTACAAGGCTGGCTCAAAGTTGGATTCAAGTCTGACGGTTCTATGTCTGCTATGGATATGTATTGCATATCTGATAACGGCGGCAAAGGCGGCGGCGGCGATGCTAACTCTGCGGCAGCGGGTGTGAGCGCACTTTATCAGACAGAAGCAATGCGTTTCCGTAATACTTCTATCGGTACCAATACCGGACACCGTGGCGCACAGCGTGGCCCAGGTGAGAATCAGATCATGGCTGTAATGGCGCCTATTATGGATAAGGCAGCCGAATCACTGGGCATAGATCGTCTAGAGATTCGCAAGCTTAACGCCGCACAAAACGGTGATGTGAGTGGGCCAAGAAACACGCCTTTTACCAGTGCTTATATGCCTGAAGCCCTAGAGATGGGAGCAGCGCAATTTGACTGGGAGGGCAAGAAAGGTCGTGCTAGACAAATAAATGGCAGCAAGGTGAGAGGCTTTGGCATCGGTCAGGGATATCACAATGCGGGCCGCAGCGGCATGGATGGAATAGTTCGACTAATGCCAAGTGGGCGCCTGCAAATACATAATGGTGTCGGTAACCTTGGAACTTATTCCTACGCTTCTACTTCTCGTGCAGCTGCAGAAGTATTGAAGATGGAGTGGGAAAACTGCGATGTAGTTACCGGTCGTACTGACAGACATCTTCCGATTACTTCACCGCAGGACGGCAGTAATTCTATCTTTACTAACACTCGAACCTGCTTCGGTGCAGCGCAAGACTTGCTAGCGAAGATGAAAGAAATTGCTGCGATGGATTTTGGTGGTGACGTTGCCGATTACGATGTAGATGGCGTTAGAGTTCATCAGATCGCGGACAACACAGTTGGCATGACCTACGCAGAAGTTGCCCAACGGGGCATGGAGCTAGGTGGCAAATTCTCCGGTGAATCGGATCTTCCCGAAGAATTGAATACACTTACTGCATTGTCGGTTTCAAGACTAGCCGGTTCTGCTCTGATGGGTATCTATCACGATCCTCGCCACAGCAATAATCCTCCAGGTTTCACAGTAACGTTTATGGAAATCGAACTGGATAAGGAAACGGGCAAGTTTGATATTCTCGATCTGGTAACTATTGCTGAGTGTGGAACTGTCGTTCACCCGCAAGGCTTAGCGAATCAGCTGAGAGGCGGCGCGGTTTGGGGTATTGGTTTGTCAGCTCTTGAGCGACACCTCTATGATCCTCAGAATGGCCTTCCAGCTAGTTCAGGCTTTTGGCAGAGCAAGATACCTACGTATCTTGATACGCCAGCTGAAATTGGAACGGGTTGGGTAGATTTGCCTGATCCAGAAAACCCTGTAGGTGCTAGAGGTATTGGTGAGCCGTCAATGGGCGCAGTATCCGCCGCATTGAACGCTGCTATCTCGGACGCATTAGGTGGGCATATGTTCGACGCCGCGCCTGTTACAACAGACATGATCATTAACCATATAGCAGGTGTTTCGGAAGACGCGACTCCTCTTGCTCAAAACAATTTCAGAGGTTGATATGCCAGCTACATCACATGACGTAATGCCCGATATCGAACTTTATCAGCCTACTGATGAAGCAAATGCTCTGGATTTAGCAAGTACTCTAGGTAACGACGGCTGGATAGTTGGTGGCGGTCAGGACACTTATGGCTGGTTGAAAGACCGCAACAAGTCTCCTGCAGCCATGATCGAAATAGCTCAGATCGATGCTTGGAAAGGAGTGAAGGAAACTGCAGACGGTATTGAAATCGGCGCAGTGACAACACTCACAGACATCGCTAACCATCCATTGGTGAAATCAAAGTTTGGTCTCCTCGCAACAGCGGCCGGCAAGGTGGCTAGCCCACAGATTCGCAATGTCGGAACTTTGGGCGGCAATCTGAACCAGGACGCACGTTGCTGGTATTACCGCCGTGGACTCGATTGTTATCGCGCCGGTGGCAATATTTGCTATGCAGATTCTCCAGAAGGCTTGAATCGTGAACACGCTATCTTCGGAGCTAGCCGCTGTGTTGCGGTAAGCCCTTCGGATACTGCACCCGCTCTAGTTGCGCTAGATGCAACTATGGTAGTAGCAAGTGTTAGTGGAGAGAGATTGATTCCTGCTCAAGACTTCTTTGTAGGTCCTGATCGCGACATCGTCAATATGACAGTGTTGAATGAAGGCGAAATTCTGACAGCGGTTCGCTTACCCAATGAGTGGGCAAATGCGGAGTTCTATTTCGAGAAAGTCGCTGATAGAAATGTATGGGACTTTGCCCTAGTGAATGTTGCTGCGGCGATTAAAGTGTCAGGTGGATCGATTACAGACGCTCGTATAGTTTGCGGTGCAGTTGAATGTACACCTCGTCGTCTGGAAGCTGTAGAGAATGCTATTCGCGGACAGCAACGTTCAGATGAATTAGCCGATCAAGTTGCGGCCATGTCTACTGAGGGCGCTAGACCTTTGAACTACAATCATTTCAAAGTGCCTTTAATGGAAAATCTAGTTAAGCGAGCGATCAGGGGTTAAACCTCGGGTCTTCTCGAATTAGCTAAACCAAAAATAAATAATAAACATAAGAAATGAGAGGGCCGTACTGTGGGAGAAATTGTCCGCTATAAACGCGATGTTTGGGGCGAGGAAGTAAT
>JAPKAI010000064.1 GCA_028825335.1 Gammaproteobacteria bacterium
TACTTTCGGCCTGCAGCTTGATGGCCCCCAAGACTGTTTGGATCGACGTGCGCTCACTCGATGAATACAACGAAGACCATATCTCGAATACGGAACACATTCCTCACACTGAGATCGTCGCGCAGATAAGCGATCTTGATTTGGACAAATCTGCACCGATCAAACTGTTCTGCCGTAGCGGCGTGAGAGCAGGCCTCGCTCTAACAGCACTGCAAGACCTAGGCTACACGAACGTAGAGAATGTCGGTGGCATTGCAGATGCCAGGGTAGTCTTAAGTCAGTAACAGTCCAATATTCAGCGTGCTAGATACGCAAAAGTCCGTGGGGAATAATGAATCCCTCCGGATTTTTTTATTGTCTGGCCGAGCATATCTAATTACGAAATCTAGCTACGAATTAAGACTAAGAAATCAGCATTAAATAGATCATTCCAAAACTAGCGAGCATTCTGTTACTACTCAATTTGAGTGTATATTCGCGCCAGACATGGCAAACTCGAAAAAAAATAACACAATAGACGCCGTCACGCGGCAGGAGCAATTCATGTACCTTTCTAAAAAACTAGTTATAAATATGCTGGCTGGCTGCACGCTCGCACTAGCGGGAGGCATCGCCAATGCTGCCGATGCCAATGTTGCTGCCGCACTATCTCATTCCGATCGCCCCAGTGGCGACGCAGACGCAGACGAGAGGCGCATGCCGGATCAGGTGCTGGCTTTCGCGGGACTTGAGACTGGGATGGATGTTCTCGAGCTTGAGGCTGGTGGTGGTTATTACACAGAGATCTTAAGCCGCTCCGTAGGCTCGAATGGTAGTGTCATCCTGCAACATCCACAGGGCCTAATGGGCTTCGTCGGCGATGGCATCGATCTACGCACGGCTAACAATCGCCTGTCGAATGTCACGATTACCATCACTCAGTTCGATGACTTGGATGCGGCCAACAACTCAATCGACATGGTTACTTGGATACAAGGCCCGCACGAACTTGGCTTCGCACCGGACGGAAATAGTCTCGGCGATGCAGCCGGCGCCTTCCGTGAAATCGCTAGAGTATTGAAGCCAGGTGGCGTGCTTGTTGCATCAGATCATCAGGCCCCCGCTGGCACGGGACTCGAAGCAGGTGGCACGTTGCACCGCATTGAACAGAGCTGGGTTACTGAGATGGCTGAAGCTGCAGGACTGAGCGTTGCTTCCACATCGAATCTACTAAAGAACTCAGACGATCCTCTAACTGATGGTGTTTTCGCACCGGCTATCCGCGGCAATACTAGTCAGTTCTTAGTTCTATATAGAAAATAGACGATTAGGCGGTGCTCATATACCAGAGCACCTCAGAATAATTCTAATCGGCAATCAATGATGCCAATACGCGTCGCTGACCCTCGAAGGGCCGGCGACCGTGCATCACTAAGAAGTTATCCACTAACACCACGTCACCTGTCTGCCAGGGAACATCAAAGCTAAGTTCGTCACCAATCTGTATCGCCTTCGCCATCGCCTCTTCGCTAATCGCGGAATCATCACCGAAGCGAATCGATTTCTCAGCAGCGTTGCGCGCGTCCTTCCATCCACGAAATGCTGCTATGAGCTGGTTAAAAAACACCTGCCTACCGTTTTCAGTCTCTTTTATTGCTGGCAATACAGCGGTAGTCACGCGCAAACTATCTTGCTCTAACCACTTCCACTCATAGCCTAATTTTCGCAGCTTGTCTTCGGCAGCGGTCTTATTGTCTGTGCTCAGCGTGCTGCGCCAGCTGCGACCTTGGCCCGACTCGGGATCATCGATGTCTGGCATTACATTGGAATAGCGTACGCCCTTCTCCTCGCAGGCTGCCACGAATTCAGGAGCCTGCTTTGCTAACTCTTGTAATAGTATGTCGGAACGGCACAAAGGCGTCGCACCACCACTGCGAGCTGCTTGCTCACAATAGAAGAATAATTTCGAAGGATAGACCGGGGTCTGTGCCATTTCATGGTGTAGAAAAATAGAAACAGATGCCGGTGCCTCGTTCGCTGTAAAGACTCTTTCGGTACGATTGCGGCGCACTGCATTGGATAGTGACTCGGCATAGGTAAAATTCTTGAGACCGAAGCTCTGTATCACTCTATCGAAGTCACTATCTGTATTGACCGGCAGCCCTCGAAAGAGGATCGCTCCATGTCGAGACAGTTGCTCTAACAATCGTTCCTTGTTCTTGCCTAGCCACTCATGAACCTGTGTAAGCGTAGGGGAAGAATCTTCGGCAGCATAGACCAGAGGAAATACCTCTTCGTGATGTTGTTGTTGATCGAGCTCTATTTCTTGTATGGAAAGTGAGGTCATTGCAGTTTAATCGTAGATTGGATAGAAAGTGTTGAACGCAGAATCACAGAACACGCCTGGATCGTTGAAGCGTCGATTTTGATTCAGCCCAGAGATTGCAGCCATCTCATCCCCGCTCAGCTCGAAATCAAACAGAGCGAGGTTCTCTTTAAGACGACCCGGATTCACAGTCTTAGGAATCACCGCCGTATTGCGCTGCACGCCCCAACGCAGAACAATTTGCGCCGGGCTTCTATTCAGCCGCTGTGCAGCTGCAATCACCACACCTTGCTCTAGGACCGATTCATTTTCCAATGCCATGTCTAATGACACATAAGACAATGCGCCTAACGGCGAGAAAGCCGTCACTGCAATATCATAGTCAGCGGCAGCACGAATCAAACTTTCCTGAGTTAGATAGGGGTGTGACTCAATCTGCAACATAGAAGGCTTAATGTCGGCATAGGCCATCAGGTCGTGCAGCAGCGCGCTATTGTAGTTACAGATACCGATGTTCTTTACCAATCCCTTTCTCTGCAGAGCTTCCATCGCCTTCCAAGTTTCACTCAAAGGCACTGGATCGATCTGCATCGAAGGCTGGTCGGCAGACGGATCGAACAACCATTCTGGCGGATAGCGTGTCTCGAAGTCCACATACTGCAGAGAGATGGGAAAGTGAATCAGGTAAAGGTCGAGATAGTCTACGCCAAGATCCTGCAGGGTTTTCTGACAGGCAGCCTCAACGTGCTCAGCTCGGTGGTAGGTATTCCATAGCTTAGATGTAATCCAGAGGTCTTCGCGTGAGCATAGGCCTGCTGTGAGCGCCTTCTCTATACCCTTGCCCACCTCGACCTCGTTACCATAGTCCGCCGCGCTATCTAAATGCCGATAGCCGATATGGATGGCATCGCAGACCACGTTAGCAGTTGCTTCTTTGTCTATCTTCCAAAGCCCGAGGCCTACCGCTGGCATTGCACTGCCAGCCACTTCAATTGTCGATGTCATTCTGTATCCAGATTTAATTCAAGTTGCATGTTGAATATTGAAAGTTAAGTGGCAGCTGCTACTCGGTCAGTACGGCTGCCAGTTTATGCTGTTCGATATAATCGGCTATTTCAATCGGGGCGCCTGTGGCAATCGACTCTTGTGCGGCACTCGCCACAATCATTGCCCACAAGCCTTGCAGTGGCGTTGCGCTATCTACGACCTTTCCCTCCAAGGCATCGAGGAATGCATTATGTTCATAATAGGTCGCACCATGATGACCAGACTGCTCGATCGCCGCTGGATAGCAGAGCTTAGTCGTGCGCGAAGCACCCTCTTCGCCAAGATGAACTGAGACAGATGCCTCCGATGACTTCTGTTGCTGTAGGTCCACCTTCTCGCAGGCTAGCAACCTTCCCTGAACCCCACATATCACCAGCTCTTCATAAAAGTCGGGGCAGAACATGTTGAGAGTGAATGTAGCGCGCACACCATTGCAGTAGTCGATAGTGACGAAGCCATGATCATCGATATCAGACTTCTTGCCATGCTTCTCGAAGTCCAGAAAATTAACTGCCTGTCCGCCGCTGGCGTATACACGCTGCGGCATGGACTCGGCCAGCAGATTGATCAGGTCGAAATAATGACAGCATTTCTCGACTAGGGTACCGCCGCTGTATTCGTTGAACTTGTTCCACTGCCCAACTTTATCTAGAAACGGAGGCCGATATTCGCTCATGCTAATGGTCTTGATCACACCTAAGGACCTACGAGATAGCGCCTCGTGAAAGGCTTCCACGTATTGCGTCTTGAAGCGATACTGCAAGCCTATCTGAATGAAAGAGGAGTAGCTGTTCGCCTGCTCAACGATTCGAGCCGCATCATTGAGCGAGGTCGCCATAGGCTTCTCTAGAAATATTGGCTTACCGGATTTGAGTGCGACTTGCAGCACATCGAAATGAGTGAAATTTGGTGTGCAGATAAATAGCGCATCAGCAGCAGGATCCATACACGCCGTTTCTAAATCATTGTAGCGCTTGAGGCCTTCGCTCGAATAGTTTCTGAATCCTGCCTCGGCTGCATCGAGACTCTGCACGCTAGTATCAAAAATGCCATGAATGCTTGCACGACCTAATGTCGCCGCAACACGCATGTGCTCTTGACCAATCGTGCCCGTGCCTATAATAACCAGTTTATGGGCAGGCATATCTGATCGATAGAGGTACTTATCCGCCTCTGGAATATGCTGCTGATTTGTAGCTGTTTCGAAAGAGCGCAGTCTTGGTTTTTTAGAATCAGTCATCTTCTCATGCGTCTTTTTTTATCGTATCTGTCGTAGCACCAGACCCAACACCCATCAGAAATAAGGCTGGCGTATCATGACGCGCAATCCACCACCAGACAAGTACATTTACTGCGATAAGTAACATGAACAGCGGCCAGAATGCAGCGCTCAACCCATCGACTAGACCAATCGGCGAGAACAATAAATACAGAGTAATGACACAAGAAATCAAGGTAGTTGCACAGGGGATTGCGAAGCGCCATGGATTCATATCGACCTTGTTCTGCGCAGAGTAGGTCCAGGCTTGACTCAGCGGATAGAAATGTCCTATCGCCAGCATGATGCCCACCTCAACGAAGAACAGAATGGCGTAGAGATGCAGGAAGTGGATACCAAGCAAGTCGTTGAACGCAAACTGAAAGAGTCCATAAGCAATAATATGAAAAACTATTACTATCTTCGGGCCCAGCGCTGGAACCCGTTTCGTAAATAGTCCAACCATGACGATAGCGATGACCGGAATATTGTAGAAGCCTGTGAAGATTCGGATGATCTGCCATAGGCCTTCTGGTGCAAACTGCAATAGAGGTGCAACAATAAAAGAGAACAAGGCGATGACGATGCTGGCGATCTTCGCTACGCGAAGCAGCTGCGCATCGCTCAACCCCCCTTTCTTCATAGGCGCGTAGACATCGAGACAGAAAAGAGTGGCAGCACTATTGAGTAGGGAGTTGAAGGAACTAAAAACGGCACCCAGCAAAACAGCGAGAAAGAAACCAGTCGCATAGACTGGCAATACATCTCGAATGAGTTGCGGATACGCTAGATCGATTGTCGCTAGACCTGGGCCATACATATGGAAGGCAATCACACCGGGAATCATCATCATGAACGGCACCAACACCTTGAAGAACCCAGAGAACAGCACTCCTTTCTGTCCTTCGGCAAGATTTTTCGCGCCAAGCGTTCGTTGAATCACATACTGGTTCGTACACCAATAGAATAGATTCGCGAACAGCATGCCGGTAAACAAGGTGCCAAATGGCGTTGGATCTGAAGAAGAGCCGATCGCATTAAGCTTCTGCGTCTCGGTGCTGGTAATGATATTCAGACCTTCACCTATGCTGCCGTTACCCAGAGCTGACAAGCCGAGTAACGGTACGGCGATGCCGATTATAAGCAGCCCGACGCCGTTTAGCGTGTCGGAAATTGCCACGGCACGTAGGCCGCCGAATACTGCATACACGGCGCCGACGCAGCCAATGCAGACAATAGTCAGCGCCAATGCCTGGCTATAAGGAATGTCGAGTAAGGCAGGCACATCAAACAGTTGCAGGACGGCGATAGAACCTGAATAGAGGACTGATGGAATCGTAACTAGCCCATAGCCGACCATGAACAGAATGACCGACATGCGCCTGACGCCATCATCGAATCTGTCGTTTAAAAACTCGGGCAAGGTAGTGAACGCGCCGGCTAAGTAACGCGGCAAGAAAATAAAGGCCATGCAGATGGTCGCGAAGGCGGCTGTCACCTCCCAAGCCATACTGCTCATGTTAAAACCGTAGGCCGAACCGTTGAGGCCTATTAGTTGTTCGGCAGACAAATTGGTAAGCAACATCGAACCGGCGATGAAGACCGCACTCAAGCCTCGGCCTGCTAGGAAATAGCCATCCTTAGTGCTGACTTCACCTCGAGTCTTGATATAGGAGACCCAAGCCACAATGCCCATAAAGAATATACAGCTGAGGATTGTTAGAGCGATTTCGTTGCTAGTCACTAGAAATACGGCCTTGGGCTGGGATTTCGTGGGGAATCAGTCTAACAAGCAGCGCTGGCACTGCCAATGGAACCATGAATATTATAAGGCTCTAGTCCTTCGCCATTTCGCCGCGCAGATACTCAATCGCAACAGTGATCGACTCACCATCAACATCTACCAAGCGGTTTGCCTGGCGCATTGCCTCATCGGGTATGCTATCGACGAGAGCTTCTATAATCTGCATAAACTTGGGTTGCGCCGCCGCATTACCGGAGGCCAATATCATGGCGTCGTAGGCAAGCAATGCATTGCGCGGGTCATCCAGCAACAGCAGATCGTAAGCCGCCACTCGGCCATCTGTTGTATAGGCACTAATGACATCAACCTGCCTCTCCGACACAGCGGTATACATAAGCGACACATCGAAGGTTAGTTTATTTGCAAAGTCCATGTTGTAGAGATCGCGCAACCGAAGCCATTCCGTTCGACCAAAGAACTCTAGATCGGAACCTGCCGAAAGCTCAGCCGCGATAGGTATTAAGTCTTCTATCGATGTAACTCCTAGCTCGAGGGCACGATCGCGGCGCATGGCAAGTGCATAACGATTCTGAAACCCAGTAAAGCCTGCGGTTGTTACGTTTTGTTCTTCAAGATATTCAACAACGCCGTTTCGAATTCCTTCTCTACCAGGATTACTTTCACGGCTCATGAAATTGGCCCAGACCGTGCCTGTATATTCAACATAGACATCCACGGTGCCATTGCGAATCGCCTCGTACACCACAGCTGAGCCCATACCCAAACGTTGCTCTACACTGAAGCCCGCCTCCTCCAATTCCGCCGTAATCAAGCCAGCCATGATGTACTGCTCGGTGAAGGGCTTTCCCGCCACGACAAAATCGGCGCGGGGCTTAGGTATCAGCCCGTACATTGTGAGGAAGATAATAATCGCGGTGACACCATAGACACTCATGCGGATGCGCTTCAGTCTTGCGGAATCCACTGCCTCACTGCGTTTCTCCAGCAGCCACTGGATAGAGGCTACTAAACCATCGAGGCCCACTGCCAAACTGGCCGATGCCAAACTTCCCACCGTGACAGCGACAAGGTTGCGAGTCTGTAAGCCGGTAAAAATATAGTTTCCAAAACTGGTTGCTCCTACAAGAGTCGACAGGGTTGCCAAGCCGACGGTCCACACCATTGCCGTTCGAATTCCTGCCACGATTACCGGCATTGCTAACGGCAGTTTTACCTCGCGTAGTATCTGGTTCGGCGACATACCAATGCCCTTCGCCGCATCAATCACTGATGCGGATACCGACTCCAAGCCGGTTACTGTATTACGCACTATGGGCAGCATCGAATAAAGAGTCAGCGCTATGAAGGCAGGTAGGAATCCTATGCGGCCACCTAAAAGAGCAACCACCAGCGCGAGTATCGCGAGGCTAGGAAAGGTTTGAATAATACTGACTACACCAAGCAGTGGACGCTTAACACGTGCCGATTGCTCCGCCCAAACACCCAGGGGAACAGAGATTAAAACACCCATGCTGATGGCAGCAAGAGTCAGCAGTAGGTGACCCTGAAAATAGGCTGGCAATAGAATGAGCTGTTCGCGCAGATTGTCACTCATCGCGCATCAACTCCTCGAGACGCTGAGCTCGCCGTCGCGGCATGGCAACGATATCGCGCACGTAGTCGTGAGATGGATTGTTTAATAATTCCTTCGGAGTACCAATCTGCAGGACTACGCCTTCGCGCATCACCGCGATACGATCGGCCAACAACAAGGCTTCCGTCATATCATGAGTAACCATGACTACCGTCAACGCCATGTTCTGCTGGATGCTTTTGAATTCTTCCTGCAGTTCGCTGCGCGTGATCGGGTCAAGCGCGCCAAACGGCTCATCCATCAATACAACTTCTGGCCTTGCGGCCAGAGCTCGCGCCACACCGATGCGCTGTTGCTGACCACCAGAAAGCTGCGATGGACTGCGATCGCCATATTCATCGAAGGGAAGCCCCACCATCTCCATGCACTCTTCACAACGAGCGCGGATATCGCCTACAGACCATTGCAGAAGCTGCGGGACGGCAGCGACATTCTCGGCGACCGTTCGATGCGGAAATAGACCTATCCCCTGAAATACATAGCCGATATTGCGGCGCAGTTGCTCGGGATTCTGATCAACTACATTGCGACCATTGACCAGAATCTCGCCACTGGTCGGCTCTTCCAGACGATTGATCATCTTCAGGGTTGTGGTCTTACCACAGCCCGAGGCGCCGATAAGACCGAGGAATTCACCGCGCTCAATAGTGAAGGATGTATCTGCTACAGCGATCGTTGCGCCGCCGTCATATGACTTCTGTACATTTTTTAATTCAATCATGAATGAGGCCATACTAGCAGTTAATCCCAAATCATGGGCTGGACATTGCGGCGCAGTCTAATTCAACTACCGAATCATGAGCCTTGCTGAGCTTTATATTCCAATTATCGAGATTACGCACTGGACTGAATTGCAGCGGAATAGCGAACAGCGCGCTCATATTGACCTATGAAGTATCACCGAGTGAAATCACCACACAGCCGAGGAAATCATGAAGAGTGCCAACTGGACAAAGTCGCCATCTATAGCAGAAATAGTTAGCTCTATAGCTATTTTGATAGCCCTCCTGTGTCTAGCAATTCAGACTCAGTAAAGCACTGATACAATCAATAGCCAATCGCGGCAGAGCCTTTTAGACAGCGCGCAGTTTAAACAATCAGTCTGGGTACAGTACCCACAACTAAGTGTTCTCATTATTGATAACTCTACCGAAATGACATTAGAGGAGAAAGTTCAATTGGACTCTCTTTTGATTTTGGCTCTTACTCGGCGCGAGTTCGCTTTAAGTCAGTATCAAGCTGGCGTGTTGGATGAAAATATTTGGATCGCGGAAACCAGCATTATCTCACTAATCCCGAGCGCGGAGCGCACCAGAGCATGGTGGAATTTGATTGGACAGTCTGCGTTCGACCAGACTTCATTGATTCGGTACAAGCCGTCATCGAAGATAGCCACCACATGACTATTGGCAGGCATTGTCAGACTGGCGAAAAACCCATTTCAGTTTGACACGAAAAAGCAGGGGAGATATTTATTTTCCTGAGCACAGAAAACCCCGATCTCATCGATTAAACCGAGGTGGCTATGACTGACCAAATACTGCTTATAGCTGGCGCTACAATATTTAGGGTGTTGGGCGCTCTTACTTGTTCTATACTTTTTATACCAATAAATTTGATGCAAGAGACGAAGCCATCACCACCTGCATGAAGAATACTTCACCAGTTCTTGCCAAAAAAATCACTATGTGGAATGCATGGATAGGATTCAATGCAAGCTATAGCTTGGGTGCCATGTTAGTAGCAGCATTCTATGCTCCTTTTGCAGTGACTAACATACAGCTCATTCGGAAAAATATTTGGTCCTCTATACTCCCTGTAATAATCGGGATTCCTTATCTTTTCCTGGAAAAGAAATATTGGTTAAAAATTCCTTTCATCGGCATTTTAATTTCCACTATTTGTTTTGTTGCTGTCGCGGCGTTAACGAACATTCGATCAAAAAGTGTAGGGAATTTCAATAATTTGATGTTTCTTGCCAAACAGCATATAACAATTAATCGGTTGGAGGCACAGGCTGCCGAGAAAGCCGCCGCTGTTAACTAATTGAAACCTATGTAAAGGAGAGTCTATGAAAGCCCTGACTGCAGTCATACCACTTGTCCTATTAATTGCCTGCAACCCAGAGCCTGAAACTGCCCTAGCTGAGGATGAAGCAGCAAATACTCAGAGTAATGGCACCGCTAGTTTCAAACTGGCAAACAGGGAAATACGCGAAGAGACGCTGCAGATGCTGGGCGACGCCGACATCGAATACTGGATTGGCGACGATGGCGCTATAAACTATAACCTAGCGGATGGTGAGGCAATCGACAGGATAGGTAACGATGTGATTCTGACTTACATACGCAGAAACTAGACAGCTGCTAACTTCATTCCCCTATAATTCTTAACGAGACACTCTGGATATTTTCTTTGG
Organism: Gammaproteobacteria bacterium; assembly: GCA_028825335.1. GTDB lineage: Bacteria > Pseudomonadota > Gammaproteobacteria > Pseudomonadales > Pseudohongiellaceae > UBA9145. The sequence continues at coordinate 10,428 of JAPKAI010000064.1, forward strand.
TCATAGATAGCAAAAACATTCCAAAGAAGTCGCTTTTTAAACTTCTTCTCGCCGGATTCGGCATGCCAGGTATGCGTTAGTAGCGGCTGCTAGAACGTCGCCAAAGGATTCACCGGCGAACCCATACCCATCTCTATTCGCAGCGGAGCCGCTGTGAACATGAAGCTATAGCGTCCTAAGTCTTTCGCAACCTGTGCCACACGGCCGAAATCGAGATTGTCGAAGATAGACACGCCCAGAGAGACTAACGCCAGACTGTGAAGTGGCAGGAACACGTTGGGAATACCGCTAGGTGCTACATCGTTCCACATGTCGTGACCAATCATAGCAACGCCACGTTCCTGCAGAAAATAGGCTACGTCAGCATGATAACCAGCGACGCCTTCTGAGGTTGGCCAAGCACCGAGTGCCTCCCGACGCTTCCAACGACCGGTATAGAGCAATATTACATCGCCGGGTGCGACGCGAACCCCCTGAATTTCTTCCAACGCCACTAGATCGTCATAGTTGATCGCAGTACCCGGCTCTAGCCAACCATCCTCCGTTGCCCTACCCGGCAACAGAGTTGCGTCGAACAGAACCCCACGAGTCAGGATGCCATCTTTATGTGCGTTAATATCGCCACGCGGACAACCTCCTGCAGCCTCGACTTCCTGATAAGTGACACCGTTATAACCACTGCCCTCGTACATGATATGGCAGTCCAGCGCATCAAGATGACTATGTATAGTCCCGTGATAACTGCCGCTGTACTCGTAGCGATCGGAGGCACCGGTAGGGCTAACCCGCAACACCTCACGCGTTAACACGGCGGAAGCATCGACAGCGGGCTCTTGATTCACATCGTGAGCTAGCGATACTACAATGCCTTCTTGAACTAAAGACGCAGCTTCTTTACGTTTTTCAGGTGTAATCAGATTTGCAGCACCGAGCTCGTCTTCATCTCCCCATCGACCCCAGTTAGACAACTCATCCATCGCTCGATGAAAATCCGCCTCTGTTTCCATAGGCGGATGAGATTGAGCTAGAGCGAATTGAGTGGTGGCAACAATCAAAAAAAACGAAAGCTTTCTACAACGACCAGAGACTCTGTTAAACGTCCTCATACTTGAATCCTATTATTTTATGTCCAATACAAATTGCTATGGGCGAACGCGAATATATTTCTGTAATTTTCTCGGCGCAGGTTCTCCGCCAAACAGGTTGCCAGCTGCATCAGCGGCAACAAACTCGGCTCCGTTACCTGTTGTGCTTCTAGGGTCACCCGTTGGAAGTTGAATGAAATAATTTACCCAACCAAGTTGTGCGTCACCGATTCTAATGCCCATCTCCCAACCTGGGTTCTGCACATCATCGGACTCGGAATCTGCCACATAAATATTGTCATGCTGATCGAAGAAGATGCCGCTCGGTCGACCGAACTGAGTCCACTGTGCGAGAAACTCACCCTCTTGCGTAAACAACTGAAGACGATTGTTAGAGCGATCGCCAACAAATATGCGTCCGCGCTGATCGACCGCGATGGTATGCAGTGTTCTGAATTCACCAGGCGCGTATCCAGGTTTGCCCCAGGCCATGATGAAATTACCACTACTATCGAACTTAACCACTCGTCCGTTTCCGTCGTTCTGGTGCCCATCAGCAATGAACACATCACCGTTGTCGCCAACCACTACATCGGCCGGTGCATTAAAGTGATCTGGACCACTACCGGATTCACCGGGCGTACCCAACACCATCAATACCTCACCCGTTGGCGAGAACTTAACTACCTGATGGCCCCGCGCATCCCCTTCTGGTATGCGTGCATTGCTGACTGCATCGGTTATCCAGACATTGCCGTCTGCATCCACATCGATACCATGAGGCCAGATGAACATGCCCCCGCCGAAGCTCTCGACCACCTGCCCCTCGCTGTTAAATTTCAACACTGAGTCTAAATCTGAATCCACACACTCATTACCAAAGCGATCTGGCGCTGTTGCATCACAGCGCACAACCGCCCAAACATGCTCGCCGTCTGGATCAACATCGAGATCGCCAACAGCTCCCTGAATCCGGCCATTCGGCAACTCCGCCCAGCCTTCTATACTGGCATAGGGATTGGAATAGGCCTGCGACAGTGCTGCGCTGGATAGCATAAAAAATGGTAAGGCTAGAATAAGTCTTGAGAGATTAGACTTGGTTTGCATCATAGTATTGCTCCAGTAGTTCCGTTTGTTGTTCTTATTTATTGAGTTTTTTACTTTTCGTTTTATTCTAAAATGTTGTCGAGCTAAAGCCAATAGCTTCCTACTGCGAACAGGGATCCTCACCTGCATCGAGGCGCACAACCCAATCCTCTATCAAGGCACACCGGGGTTCACGACGTTCGGGCCGGCTATTCGTATGGCTTACTGCCTCAAGTGTTAGATCAATCATAGTATTTGCTGCAAGATAACACTTGCCATAAAGACTATTGAAGCACGAAACATTGAGGCCCCTGTCAATCTTAAAGTTCAGATAACTTGCTACAACTATTCATCGACAAATTGATAACGCATGCGCACATCTTTCACACGCCGCGTCTTGTTATCGATGAGGGCAGGTCGAAAGTGTATGTTACGCACGGAACGCGAGATACTGCGGTTCGAATCTAGCTCTTCGGGGCCAGTAGCGAGAACGTCTACCGAAGAAGCTCTGCCGCGAGAACTCACTGAGAAGCTAATGTCCGCATACTTAAAAGGATGGTCGAGCTGCCAGAATGGGTTTTTAGACTGAGGCATCGGCGTCGATCGTAGCGCCTCTGTCCAAGAGGTGAATATGCCAAGGTGCATCTCCTGCTCCTTCACAGAAGCAATAGGTTCAATCCGTATTCTCAATTCAGCGAGGGCATCGGCAAAGTTTAGATGCAAAGTCTCCATCGGAATAACCATAGGACGCTCGAAGTACCAATACACTTCTTCTTCGGCTATTCCGGCTTCGAGCAACATATCCCGCGCATCTCGATAGCCGCGAGTCCCAGTACCTCTATCTGATAGCAATTGAAAATCGGAACGATATATCTTTATCATCGCCTGTGCTTCGAGACCAGAATTCTCTTCCACTACATCCTGGATCTTGTTGACCATCGAGTATGCGTCACGGAGATATCCATCGCCGATCGGCCTACCTTTATCAATAACGGGGATGAGTGATGAGTTGCCGAAGAATGACCTGGAACTAAGGCCATTGCGATTCTGACTCTCGAGTCTAAACGTACCCTCTCGACGGACAAGCCGATCTATCGAATCCGAACCAAGCCCCTTAGATGCGTTTAGGAAACTGACAAGGTGATATTCGTGGTGAGCTACCTTATACAACCAAGGCACAGCCTCGAGACTGTCTTCGCCATAAGTGTCTTCGACAATGTCTTCTAGCTCTTCATACAAGTCACGGATTTTAAAGAAGTTGCGCACTTGCTCTCGGCGATCTTCGATTGTAATACGACTGAACAACCAGTCGATTTGATCCTGAATGGCTCCGAGTAGAATCTCCGTGTTCTCGCCATCGACGGTAGTGCGAAGATGACGAATATGTTCAAGTTGATCAGAGATTTCTTCCCAATTGCCCAATGCCAACTGCGTAGTCATTATCGATTGCAGCAAGGGAACCAAATCCAGATGCTCGAAACCCAGCTCGGTGCGCATCACTTGAAACTGCCTGTTCTGCAACTGTGCTACCCGTTCATAGTCTTCGTCCTCATTGAGCAGCGCGATCATACTCTCGAGAGGCTCGATCAGGCTGGGATGATAAGGACCGAATTCGAACTCCAAGTCTTCTATCTGCAACCGGTAGGCCGCCAGTTGTTCGGCATTACCTAATGAGCTACCAATTAGCGGGCTATCTTCAGCGGCTTGGCTGAGAAAACCTCCAAGGCACAGCAGAACAAATAGGAATAACCTACTGATAATAAATGAAATTATTTTGTTTTTGTGCATAAGCATGGAGATGGCACGAAACTCAAAAACTAGGGACTTCTCACATTAGCTTGATCTCTGCCAGTTGTCGATACACACTGCCTAATATCGTCATTGCAGTGAGTCAGCATCCGCCATGAATCGCAGCATTCTTCTTCTAATTCTTCTACTTACGGCCTCGCCTATCAGCGTGCTCGCGCAAAGTGATCAGCCCGATCTCTATGACATCGGCGGAGAATTTGCCTTCGTACGTATTCAATACGACAGCTACTACAGCGGCGGCTTCTATGGCGGTCCCTGGGCAACTGACTTCCCGGCTGCAGACGAGAACTTCCTGCGCGGCGTGGCACGATTATCGAATGTACGAGTGATGGAAAAACCCATCGTGCTGCGCTTCGACGACGATGAAATCTTCAACTATCCTTTCTTGTATGCCTTGGAGATGGGACGCAACGGCGGCATCTCCCTATCCCCAAAAGAGACCGAGAATCTCAGAGAATATTTACTGCGCGGAGGCTTCTTATTGGTCGACGACTTCTGGGGAGAGCAACAATGGGATGCCTTCTATCAGGACTTCTCCAAGTTATTTCCAGACCGCGAAATAATCCAACTAGACTCCAGCCATGAGATCTATCACACCTTCTACGACATCGATGGTGCGCAGATGATTCCAGGACGTGGTGGCAGAAGAGGCTTCGGACAAGCCGGAATGGACAGCGCTAGCAATCACGCCATCCTAGATGACAACGGTCGCGTCATGGTGCTTATCAATTGGAACTCAGACATGGGCGATGGCTGGGAGCACACCTTCGATCAATGGTATCCCACACAGTATGCGAATTCGGCATATCAGCTAGGTATTAACTATCTAATTTATTCGCTGACTCATTAGGCTACAAGCCCAACTACCGCATCGACAACTTTGAAGGAAACGCCAATCCGGACGATCGGAATGGCCGATGCGAAGTACGGCAAACCCAAAAACAATTCGAGTTGAGAATCAGAGGAACTTAGCGAATAGAAAAGATGGGGTCAGAGTAAGTGCAGTAGATTTAAAAAGTTTTTGCAGTAAATCCCTAGCACCCTCTGGTTTTTTCGTTTTAACACATTGTTTTGAATAGCGAATCGGTCGTGCAGCCTAAATCTAGTGAAAGACTCGACCATTCATAACTCCATCATTCGGGAGAAACCCATGAAGCATAATTTGATTACTAAAAAATTCTTGTCGATGGCAGCACTACTCAGTGCTTCAACAGGAGCTTTTGCGCAATCGGCTGAAGCGCCGACTTATTACGGGGAAGCCCTCGATGCATTAAGTCGTAACTGTGCCGAATGCCATCGGCCAGAAGGTCCAAATTTAGGCGGAGTGCAAGCACCGTTTTCTGTTCTGAATTTTGATGAGGCTAAAATTTGGGCACCTTTGATATCCCTGCGACTAGAAGACGGATCAATGCCTCCCTGGGGAGCGCACCAACAGCACCAGGGAACGTTCAAGAACGAACGTTACATCTCTGATGAAGACAAGCAGCTTCTGATCAGCTGGGTTGAGGCGGGTGCGCTTGAAGGTGATGCCAAGGATCAGCCGACTGCAGATGAGCTCGCTCTTAGCGCACCGGCGAATGAGCCTACGCTGGCATTTGTTTTCTGAAATAGATCGCCATACTGATGACGGGAATAAATAACAATAGCCCAATCGACTCGGCGAAAAGGCCAATACTTGGGATAGCGATG